>CAOSOP010000090.1 GCA_948525355.1 uncultured Bacilli bacterium
TACCTACTTATTTTAACATAACTCTCAAACCTCAAATATGATATTTATAGGCTTAGGAGAAAAGAATCTAACCTATTCTTATTAAAATAAGATATTAATAGTTTAACACTAAAACTCACATAAGTCATCATTTTTCATTTTGTATTTAACTTCTACTGAAATTATTAAACCAAAAAAAGGCTACAAGTATTTAATAACTCATAGCCTTTTCGTGACAACTATTTTTTAGTTGATTTCGTTGCAGTCTTTGACTTCTTTTCCTCTTCAGCTTTAGTGGTTTTCGCTTTGCTCTCAGTCTTCGTTGCAGTTTTTTCTTCTTTAGCACTTGCTTTATTGGTGCTTGCTTTAGTTTCAGCTTTTATCTCAGACTTTTTTGAAGGCGTCACAGTTTGCTTTTCTTGCTTCTCTGTTTTCTTCTTCTCTTTACTATGCTGCTCACCATCAGCTTTTTTCTCTTTTTCAGGCTTTGCTTTCTTCTCTCTTTCATCAAGTTTTTTGATGTACTTATTTCCAAAAGCCTTTTCTCTGAACTTTGGTAAGAAGACTAGTAAAGCGACTAGTGCAATTAATGCAACTGTTAAAAGGATAAAGATAACAAGTGCTATTGTTAATGCCTTTTCTTTATAGATATTTGATGCGTTAATCAAGTTAGCGGTATATGGAATGCCAAAGGCATTTAACATTACTCTACTTGACGAAGTTGTTATGATTTCCATTGTGTGCTCCTTATTACTTAAATGTGATTTACTAAACACAAGTTTTCTTGCTTCTTCTACTGAACTATTTAAATCAATAGTTGATATGTATTTTCCATCGATGTAGACTTTCGCTTTTCCATATCCTTGACCAGTAGCTGCATAGAATGAAATGCCTTCACCAACAAATTTAACAACAAGTTTTTGGTTTTTCTTATCGCTAACTAAGTATCCATTTGGAATTTCTTCATCAACCATATCAGATGAATTTTTCCAACCACTTGTTTTAAAGAACTTTGAAGTGCTAGGTGGAATGACTTGCTGTGTTGAAGATTCAACACCTGCGTCAAATTCACATATGACAGAGAAAGCTCCACCTGTTGTTCCTTTGATAATGAATTTAAGATATCGTCCCTCAATATCATCAAATTTCATTGTAAGGGAGTTTTTAACATAGTCATCCTTTGTTGCTGTTTTAATAGTTTTCCATGAATTATCATCTAAACTATTAGAAATCTGCAATTCACAATCGGTTATATATGCATTAGCCGTATTTCTTGTTATTACTTTAAAGAAATTGAATGTTTGCACTCTTGATGTATCAACTATAAATACTTGAGCATTTGTTGGAGTAATCTGTGGAGGATTATCCTTATATGAAGTGTGAAGAATAGTACCTTCTTGTCCATCAATTAGCCAAGACCATTTATCAATTGTAACTTCACTACCTTCTATTGGCAAACCAGTAGTGTTATCAACTTGTTGCTCAGTATAGAATCTTCCTTCATGAATATTCTCAGGAGCTTGAACTATTGACCACTCTGATTTGTCTGTTCCTGTAACAGATAATTTGATATTGTCTTTTTTAGAAATCAAATACTCTGGTTCAAAAACAAATTGCTCAACTTCTTTTCCAAGTGGGAAATCTGGATGATAAATATCGGTTAAAGCAGGAATATGATAACTTTCGTCTTCATCAGTCTTATAGGCAAATGCAGCTGAACCTCCACCGCCAGTATTTACATTAAACACTTTTACCGCATAATACTTATCCTTTTCAACGGTATATCTGACACCATACTCTTTAAAAGAACTTATATCATGAGTTCCAACAAGTATTGGATCACCCAAAGATTTAAAGCTCTCTCCGATATATACTTCTGCCCAGTCATCCCATTTAGCTGATAAAGATATTTCACCTGTTACTGGCGCTTTCCAGTAATATTCGCTAATTCTAACATCCTTTTTACCAGAAGTAGTGTTATATTTTTTTATTTCTGCGCTTGCGCTGCCTACAACAAATGATGGCTCAACAGTATCGACAAATGCTTTAACCTCATCAAAATTATTTCCAACAACATCATTATAAGCAGTGACACGACTTCCGTTATAAGAGATTCTCAATGTAACAGTCAGTGTATGAATCGTTCCATCGTTTAATCTAACATCAAATGAGAATTCATCAAATGTTCCTGTGTAATTCTTATTAAATGAATATGTCCATACTCCATCCGCTTTCTTCTTGATTTTACCATGCTCTGGTTGATGAACTTTTGTTATCTTAAATCCCTTTTCCTCAGTCGTATCTAAAGTGCTAATTGTATTAGTAAGTAAATCAAAGTCGATATTCTCACCGAATGCGACAGCATAATCACCAGCAGTTTTTACGCCATCAATTCCACCAGCATAGAAAGATGAGACTGGTTCATAGTTAGGAAGAGTCTTCATACTATTTAACTGTTCTTCAGAGAATAAATCCTCAGTTATTCCTGCTGAATAAAAATCATTAAAATACTTTAAGAAATTCATCTTATAAACAAGTGAGCAGCGATAAGCAAAATCTGCACGTTTTTTCTTTGTTTTAACAGAATTATCATCATCACTGTTTACTGCAATGTAACTAGAAGAATCTTTATAAGTATAAAGTAATTCATAGTATTTATTAGCACCAAATGAATGCATTATATTTGCATACATTCCTAATATTTCAAAATAACTACCATTTGAAAAATCAGTATACTTTCCTTTTTTACTGATTGTTTCAGTTAATACTCTATAAGGATTAGCGTATTCACCATGCTCAGGTGTTGTTCCACTTCTAACAGTAGTACCAACATCACAGAACATAATATATGAAAGAAGTGTTAAAGCATTGTTTCTAACTTCACCTTCTTTTCCATCACCAAATCCCCAAACAGTTCCATAAGCAGAAGAATGGTTATGACCTATTTCATGGAGTGTTCCCCATGTCCCATGACTTAGTAAGCGTCTATAATTCATTGCATCCTTAAACCAACCAGTTGGTTGAGCAAATGAGTAGTTACCTAATGCGACAGCATCCCCAGCTGGAACATGCCAGTCGAACATTATCTTATTAAATCTATTATATGTTCCACCAGTAAACGACTCATTAACCGACAAAAATGAATGCCAAAGCATAGCTAATTTATCTATTTCATCAGTTTTAACCGAACGCATGTAATTGGTAGTATCCATCTCACCAGTAGGTCCAATTAATTGACCATTTTCTGTATCTAATGTTGCAATAACACCAGGTGCATTGCGCAAATAAGTGTCAAAATACTCTGGTGTAGTAGTTCCTAAAATATAATGAGGTGCTTCAACTGCTCCGCTTATAGTTAATTTGACTTTAGAATAGCAGTTATTCATCATAACATTTATTGCACCACCCATAGATGTTCCAACTTTATATTCCTTGTTTTCGCTTAAGGTAAAGTCAGCGTGCAACCATGGAGCTCTATTATTCTGTCTAGTCCACTGTCCTTGATTACTTACCATATCCAATCTGTTGTTAGCAACCAAAACATCACCTTTAGTGAAAAAGTCATGTGCTGTAATTGCTGTAACTGGTTTATTATCAACTAAACTATTATATGTTGCAGTATCAGCGCCACCTGCCCATGCCATTGAATCTTGTACACCCATGAACAAAGAAACCTTTTCACCTGGTTTAAGACCCTCAACTTTTACACTAATCAATTCGCCAGCAGGTAAATATAACCCAGTAGTGTGATATGATCTATATAAAGGATCTAATATAATTTCTTTAATAACAGCATTATTTTCACCTTTTACCGCACCATATTGAGCATCAGCGGCAGGATGCTTTTTTAACCAACTCTGCGTTAGTTCTCCTCTTGCTGAAAGATAAGATGCCTCTTTAGATAAATGCATGATTTGCGACATAAGCATATACTTATAATATTTAGAATTAGTAGGATCAACAGCTTCACCATTCATCTTACCATTTGTAAAAGCATTCTCTCCACTACATCCAGCCGAAGGAGATGGGTATTGATTGAATGTAATAGTTGCGGTTTTTAAAACATCCGTTGATTCAATCAATTGTCCATACTTCGTATAAAGACTATTATTTGATTTATCAAAAACCAAAGAAAAATCATCACTTAAAATTTCCACATCAGGTCTTTGAACATTTCGTTCAAGTACCTTCATCGTGTCAGCATGAACAGTAGTAAACACATTACCAAGTTCATCATAAGAATACTGATTCAAAGCATAGGTATCAGATGTTGGAAGATCCGCTTCAGGAATCTTATAAACAAAGTCCGAGTTAGAACAGCTTGAAAGAACAGAAGTCATTAAGCAAACTGATACTAATCCTATACCTGCAAGAAATCCTTTCTTAGTAATGCTTTTTTTGTGAAGTAATTTAGTAAGTTTCATATTTCCTCCATAAACAAAACAAAACAAAAGATATATCAATAAATATATCTAAGATAGTATAAATAACTTTATGCCTTTTTTCAATATGCAATTACTCTTCTAACCTAGCTACAATCGATAACATAGATTAAATAAACAATATCATTTTTTAAATAATATTTAATACAAAAAATGCAAATACTAAATCTACATACAAAGGAGAATAAATATGAAAAATAATTTTGAACGTGAAATTACATTTTTAAAGGAACTACATCAAGCCTCACAAATGGGAAAAGAAACATTAGAACATATCAATAAAAATATTAAATCTGATGAGTTAAAACTCGCAGTTAGTAAAGACATAGAAAACTATGAAGACATATGTTGCCAGATTAATGATAAACTTAACAAAAGAAATAAAGAACCAAAATCAATAAGCAAACTACCGAAAATGATGGCAGGTATGATGATTGATATGAAAGTTAATGAAAATACAGACGATAGTGAAGTTGCTAAAATGATAATAGATGGTACTACAAAAGGAGTTACTGAATGTACTGCAAAAATATCATCCTTTTCCGATTTAGATAACGACTTATTAAATATAGGCTATAAGTTTCTTTGGATACAGCAAAAAAATATAGATGAAATGAAAAGATTTCTTCATAAATAATTGCTCGCCTCCACCGTCCACCGCTCCTCCGAGGACGCTTCCCCCGGAAGCGGACGAG
>CAOSOP010000091.1 GCA_948525355.1 uncultured Bacilli bacterium
AGTGGCATAAAATACCCTGAAAATTGGCCGGAAAAGGGCCCGCAAAAAGGCGAAGTCAACACTGAATGGTTAGATTAAAAATGATAGTAAATTAAAAATGCATTTCATTTATTGTTAAGTACATTGTTTGTTTTTTAATTATTTCTTTACATTTGATTAATGATAGATTAAACATTTTCGCTATTTCCAATAAATCATCTTCACTTGGATTGCCTTTTGATAACACTGTCATTTCGTGTTCGAGTTTATCAATGGTTTTGGTAATATCATACATCGGTGATAATTCATATCCACCTTTTAGTTCATTATATAAGAAAGCAAAGTTTTTTCCATGATCATCTTTATTACCGTATAATACATTAAAACACATTCTTCTATATGCTTCGTATAAATCATCTTTATTAATACATATTTTGTTGACTACTTGGAATAAGTGAACATAATCAAGGTTCGGTATTCTATGTGATGTTTCTAAAATAGAAGATAAAGATATCATATGTATTCTTTTTCCTGTTTTATCTCTATCAAATCTTTTCGCACCAAAATATCCGCTACAAATCTTTGATTCAAATAGTATAAAATCATTAGTATTAATTCCACATTCTCTTGCTAACTTATTTGCTAAGGCTTCTTTTTGCCCAACATTAGTAGGGTCTAAGTGACAAGGAAACTTGACAATATACTCAATTCCATCTTTTCTTATATGAGCTTTAGGTCTAGATCCACCACTTGAGCCACCTAAGTAGAATAAATGATCTAAATCTTTTATATCATTATTATCAAATAGATTTTTTGATTCTATAGCCAAATTATCTAAGTCATATTCAAACTTATGATTATCAAACGCTTCACTTGGTTCATATGTTAATCCACCTAAACCATCTGAACTAATTAAAGATAGTTTTTGTAGTGGACTAAGTCTATCATAATCAACACCGTTTTTTGCTAACTTTCTTCTTAATAATAGTTCTCCCCATCCATCAGGCATAGAATCTTGGAAAACACCGAACAAGCCATCAAATATACCTTTTGTTTCAAAATGCAATTCATTGTCAAGTGGTAGAGAAAAAGGTGATATAGAAAAGCCATGCTTAATCCATATTTCATCATATTGGAAAGCAATTTTATATTTGTCTAATTGAACAAGATAACCAACTATATTGTCATTGTATTTTACTACAAGTTTTTTTATATCTTTCATATTAATAGTCCTTAAGATTAATACTTATAGGTGATGAAAACAATGAATTAAAATCACTTAAGTAATTCATAGCATCAGCTAGTTTTAAAAGTGATGATAATGAAATTTCTCCGATAGATTCAAATCTTCTAATTGAAGCGTATGAAACACCAGATTTAATAGAAAGGCTTTTTTGTGTGAGTTTTAATTCTTTCCTTCTTAACTTAAATCTTTTAATTAATTCTTTACTTACAGCTTGTGTAGTTAATACATTAACAAAACTGCTTATGTCTAAATTGTTGTTCATGCTTATATTATAGCACTTTTTAATATATTTATCAACAAATTGATAACATATTAGCAGTTTATATACAAAGCAATTAAACAAAAATGTATGGAGTTCATAAAACAATTGATTAGAAATATAAATTTTATTTAAAGAAGACAAGAGTTTATTAACGCTTTAACAAATCTTCAATATCACATCCAAGCAATCTTGTAAGTTAAAAAAGAGCTTTAGCATGTGCTTTCATAATTTTGGTTTGCCGCTATTTATTTTTTAGTGCTATTGTTATTGCATTTCTATTTTAGCTATGTGTCCATTAATTTAAGATAAATTCTATAGGTTAAAAAGTGTACAAGTTAGAAAAGTCGCTTGGAAAAATATCAATATATTATAAAAGTTGTTTAGAAAAGTTTACAAAAATGAATAAAGTGGCTTTTAAAAATTACACATGCATGCATAATCCACTTATTATTAAAGGACAATGGCAATGTGGAAAGACATTTTCAGTTCTTGATTTTGAGGAATTTTTATGGGCTAAAGGAATTGATGAGCAGATTATTAATGTGCTTAAAGATTGCTTGGCAAAAGAGAAGATTGTTCCAGAAGCATGACATAATAAAATGCATGAGTTGATGCTACATTATGTTGTAGTTGGAGGTATGCCTGAAGTAGTGCAGAATTTTGTTGATACAAAGCAAATGAATGTTGTTCTTAAAATACAACGTGACATTGTTCGTTCATATGAAGATAATATGATTAAATATGCTGATGATAAGGATAAACCTCTTATAAGAGAATGTTTTCAGTCTATACCAAAGCAACTATCTAAGGAAAACAAGAAATTTCAGTATTCAGTTGTAAAAAAAGATGGAACTGCATCTAGATTTGCTGGAAGTTTGCAGTGGATTGAAGATGCTGGTATTATATCTCGCTGCTATAACTTAACCATTCCTGAATTACCGCTTGATGGAAATGCTGTTGATGATATATTTAAGGTTTATGTTAATGATACAGGTCTATTCGTAAGTATGCTTGAAGATGGAACGCAGTTTGATATTCTCCAAGGGAATCTATATGGATATAAAGGAGCGATATTTGAAAATCTAATAGCTGATATCTTTAATAAGATGGGAAGAAAGCTTTATTATTATCATAAAGACACAGGACTTGAAATAGATTTTGTAACCCGATACAAAGGTGGCGCAACACTTATTGAAGTTAAGGCAACAACAGGCAATACTAAAAGTTCAAAAACCATTTTAAATAATCCCGATAAATATCATGTTGCTGGACTTATTAAATTATGTCAATATAATATAGGTCGTGTAGAAAGAAAATTAACGCTACCTTTATATATGGCGTTTTTATTAGTAGAGCATTAAGTCTTGTTTTATCTGGACTACACTTTTCACTATTTCATTAATAAATCTAGACCACAAATAATTCTTTTCTCTTACAAATTTTTTCCGTTTATGAAACGATACATACACTTGTCTTCATATCTCAAGTCGAGTCGTATAGTTAGATACTAGTTTACTTAAATCATTTTATTCACTAGTTTTAAATTATAAATAAAGACTATTAAATAGATACATAATTCAAGCACATATTATCTAAAGAAAAAAGACATGATTCAAAATAACTCACCATATCTTTTTTTGCATTTTATTATTGGGTCAAATTTTTGAAATTAATAAAAAAG
This sequence comes from uncultured Bacilli bacterium, assembly GCA_948525355.1. GTDB lineage: Bacteria > Bacillota_I > Bacilli_A > RFN20 > CAG-288 > CAG-345. Next base: position 3,169 of record CAOSOP010000091.1, read on the forward strand.
TTTGACGCAAGTGCGTCAAACTAATCTTTTTAAGTGGTGGCCCAAGGGGGAATCGAACCCTCGACACAGGGATTTTCAGTCCCTTGCTCTACCAACTGAGCTATCGGGCCATTTTGTCTGCTGGCGGATCTGACGAGGATCGAACTCGCGATCTTCTCCGTGACAGGGAGACATGTTAGCCACTACACCACAGATCCAACTTTTAATATTATGCACTATCTAAGATTAATAATCAATAGATAAATTTCTTTTTTATGATGGTTTTAATCATTTTGTGTTTTTAGTGAATAAAACCTTTAAAATAAGAATATATTGTGCTATATTTGTTTATAGGAGGAAAACGTTAATGATTACAGCTTTTAAAAGACTTCCAAAAGTTCTTCAAGTTATCTTATTATTATTCCCAGGTATTAACTGGATTGTTGAATTAATTTTAAGATTTGGAAGAGCTCTTGAGAAATTCAATCTTGTTAATCTTCTTGTAGCAATCCTTTGTTTGCCATTTGGTGTTATCATTGGTTGGATTGACATGGTCTTAGTTATCTTCAGCGATCATTTATTGTTGGACTAATTAATGTAAAGACTGTTACTAGATGAATAGTAGCAGTTTTTTATTTACAAAAAAATACCGCTAAGCATTTGCTTTAGCGGTATTTAATTATTAAGTTCTGGCTTTATAAACAGGTGCTGCAGATTCAATGTTCTTGCTCTTTGTTACTAACCACATAACTCTACATATATATGCGGCGATAAATGCGAAGTTATATAATGGGAAGAAGAGTGAGATGATTGTTGCAATGATTGTTGGAGAGAAGACCATTGTCGATGCAATCTTAATTGAATCGTAGTAACTAACACCTTTATAACGTGATGTTTTTCCTCTTAAGAATAAGAATATAACTAATGAACCGATGATAACCATCACAAGATTCATTCCAAGTGTTAGTGCTAGATTTAACCACATAGATTTAATTTTTGTGCTTTCATATGATTTATTTAAGAATGAAACCAAATTATCATAGGTTAACTTTTGTGAAAAAACACCCTGATCATCAGTAGCACATAAATCCTTTAGGTTGGTTCTTTTAAGTTTATCGTATAATCCAGTAAAAGTACCAACTGATTTAGAATTTACATCATCACTAATAGGGGAATAGACTGATATTGTGAAGTAGGATTTAGTTAATACCATATATGATTTAGGTGCAGTAAGAAGTTCACCTTTATCATTTTTAACTAAGATATTGTCGTTTATCCAAGTGCTGAATTCATTACGCGCTTCTTTATTTTCAAGAGGATCCTTCTCGTAATAATAAACATTTAAGAAAGTTGCAGTAACAGGCTTAGAGTTTTCGTTTTCCATATAGTTATCAACATAATAACTTATAGGCTTTTTATTGGTATATGTATCTAGCAATCTTTGATCTTTAACATCAAGCTTTCCTTTTTCATCAATAACAGCATCAAATTTATCTTGAGCAAATAATACAAGGCCCTTATCTAATTCATAATTTTGGGATTTTGTCATTATCTGTGCACCTTGTGCATTTAATGAAGAAACGATTTGAGGAATAGTATAAATACCTAATCCAAGAAATAAGAAAATAAGCGCTAACCATATAGGTCTTTTCTTTCTTTCCTCGACGATTACATCGTTTTTATATAAAGATTTAAAAATATATCTAAGCATATTACCTCCACATTAGTGACTCAATATAATATATATTATTATACTTTTTATTGCAATTGTATTTTAAAAAAAGTATGATTAAATAGTCATATTTAGTTGAGAGACAACATAATAAAAATAAAAAAGTGTTACTTTTAAAAAAGTTATTGGTTAGATGTCAAAGTTAATGCAACCACAACTATATAAACTCCTTATAACATCTA
>CAOSOP010000092.1 GCA_948525355.1 uncultured Bacilli bacterium
ATGTGTAGGTCGAATCTATCCATGGCGAGAAAGTAAATAGACTGCGCGATGTAAAGTCATTTCGTGCAGGTACTCCACCTCCTCCGCCACCATCTTCACTCGCCCCGGAGGGGGCTCGCTCGATGGTGGCGGAGGAGGTTGGGGTGAGGGAATATCGTTTTTTTGTCGAAATTTGTCGAATATTTCTCAAATTTATCGCAAGTTTTCACAATAACGGATTTTTTGTCAATATTTATTGTCAAGAACATTTATATGTGATAAATTACAACTGAGGTAAGGCATATGAAAACAAACACAAATGAAATAGTTTATGGCTTTAATTCAGTCATGAATATTCTAACAGGTAAAAGAGTTCCAACTAAGGTTCTTATAATGAATAATCATCACGAACCAAAGATTACTTCAATTTGTAAAGAAAAAGGTATTTATGTTGAAAGCGTTGATAGGCATGTCTTAGATCGCCTCTCTAATAATAGAAATCATCAAGGTGTTTTAGCTTATGTTCCACCATATGAATATGGAACACTCGAAGATTTGATTAATGATTTAAATAAGAAAAATGATGCTTTAATTTTAATACTGGATGGAATAGAAGATCCAAACAATTTTGGCTCGCTTATAAGGTCTTCTGCTTGTTTGGGAATTGATGGAATTCTAATAAGTAAAAATCATCAGGTTCAACTAACACCTACCGTTTCAAAGGTTTCAACAGGTGGTGAAGAACACATTAGAATCTATCAAGTTTCAAATATTGCTCAATCTTTAATTCGTTTAAAAAAGAATGGGCTTTGGATTGTTGCTAGTGATGGAAGTGCTGATAGAGACTATGATGAAGTCAATTACAAAGGAAAAATAGGAATTGTCGTTGGTAGCGAAGGAAAAGGCATTTCTCCGCTCATTCTCAAAACTAGTGACTTCATAGTTAAAATTCCAATGGAAGGAAAGATTACTTCATTTAATGCTGCTGTGGCTGGTGCTATTCTTTTAACTCAAGCAATGAATTATAAAAGAAGGAATAAATAAGAAGAAAGAGGTACTCAAAATATGGAAATAACAACTGATGATGCTTTAAAATATGATGATGAAAAAGAAATTGAAAAACTAACTGAACTTGCTAAAAACGCCAAACAAGGTGATATGAATTCTCGCGAGGAATTATATCGTCTTTTGCAAGACTCATTTGATAGAGCCTCTAATTTTTATTTTCATAAGTGCTATTAGAAAATAGAAAAGAATGAGATTCTTCATGAAATATATCTTACAACCGAGCGTGCAATCGGACTATATGATGAAGAACGCGGACCTTTCGTATTTTATTTGCGTGCACTAATAAAAAGCAATGTAAATTGGTTGATAATTAGATTATCTCGCTCAACAAAAGAAACTCGTTATTCACTTGATGATATAGATCAAACGACTAATCTTAAGCTTGCCGATTGTATTCCTGATCCATCTAATTTAAGTTATTCTGAATACTCTGAACGTTTTGATTTAGAAATAATACACCAAAAGATTATAAACCATGTTAAAACTTTGACAGACATTGAACAAACAATTTATAAATATACTTTTGAATATGAATTTTCATGTGACGAAATATGTGAAAAACTACATCTAACGAAAAAGAAGGTTTATGCTGAACAAACTCGTCTTCGTCGCAAGTTGCGCTTGTTCTGCGAAAGACATATGATGTTGATTCCTGGTTACTTATTAAAAAAGAAAAAATAGTCTATTAAGTACTAACAAATACGAAATATTAAGAATAATTTTTACTTTTAAAAAAAGAAAAATTATCTTATAATATTTGTATGATTAATCTATTGACTGAAGCAAATTCTTCGACAAGTACAAGTTCTGGTAGCACTGATTCTGGTGCTAACTTTTTCTCTGATTTGTTTAATAAGATTGGTGCTTTTTTTAAGGACAATGGCCTTGAACTTTTTATTAGAATAATGCTTGCTTTATTAGTAATAATCATTGGTCATTATCTAATAAAACTTATAGCTCTTATTTTAAGAAAAAGTCTATCTCACGAACGCAAAAACAGAAAAAAACTTGACCGTGGCATTGTGACTTTTACTTCTAGCGCTATAAAATTTGTGCTTACTATAATACTTGTGTTTATTGTTTTCTATATATTGCGTATACCGCTTGATAGTTGGGCATCTGTTATTTCTGCTGCAATACTAGCAATAGGTCTATCTTTACAAGATACTATATCAAACTTTTCAAATGGTGTATTTCTTCTCTCTTCAAAGAATTTCCAAACTGGTGATTACATTGAAGTTGATGGACATGAAGGAACAGTCATTGAATTCAATATGATGAGTATTGTTTTGATTTCACCTGATAAGAAGAAAATAATCATTCCAAACTCAACTGTTGCAAAAAGCATTATAACTAATTATTCAAGTGAAAAATTAAGAAGAATTTCACTTAATTTTGATGTGTCATACGATTCAGATATAAAGAAGTGTCGCAGTGTAATACTTAAGGCAGTTAAAGAAAATGAATGCGTACTCGAAGAACCTGCTCCTTCAGTAGAATTAAAAGAATTATCTTCATCATCATTAACCCTTGTTTTAAAATGCCATGTCAATAATGAGGACTATTGGCCAACGCTATACTCTTTAAATGAAGAAGTTTTTAATGCACTAAAGAAAAATAATATTAATATTCCATTTAATCAATTGGATGTTAATTTGAAGACTTCTGCTGAACCTAAGAAATCTAGTAAAAAAACTGAGGTGAAGAAATGAATAAAATAGTAAAGCTTTTTTCTAGATTTGACCTTTGGATAAAGGTTTCAATAATGGGATCATTAATATTAGGTATTTCATTCATACTTACATCATTTTTGCTTTTTATGAACTATGCCTATATTCCAATTTCTATTATTTCATTTATTCCATTTGCCGTTTTAAATACTTATCTTTTTGAGAAGCAAATTGATTTTTCATTAAAAAATGGAGTTAGGAAGCTTGGAGTTATTCTTCTTTTTATCACCCGCTACTTAGTAATCATAGCGCCTTTAGCCATATGCACAGTTCTATACTTTTATTTTCCTTTGTATTTTAATCCAATTGTTATGTCAATTTCCTTGGTTATTTATCAGTTTTCGTATAAAATAGTTGGAAGTAGATTTGAGGTGGAAAATGATTAATCTATTATTTAGCGGTGTTAATCCATCAAGCGGCTTCCCAGGCGAAGTTTACTCGCTAGTTATTTTAGCTTTAATAATTGTCATCTTCTGCTTTGTCGTTTTTATTAAATCTCTTTTTGCTGATCCTTTAAAAAAGCCAAAAGGAGTTTTATATATTGCTGAATTAATCGTGACAAAAGTCGATTCCATGGTTGAAGAAAATATGGGAAAAAGATTTCACGCTTTCGCTCCATATATTGGTTTTTTATTAATTTTCATTGGCGGATCATTTGCCATTGGACTTATTGGTCTACCTTCACCAACCATGTACTTATGGACACCATTCATTTTGGCACTGATGTCTTTCTTTATAATCAATTTTACTGCTATTCGATATAATAAGTGGCGCTACTTAAATCGTTTTATTGAACCATTCCCACTATTTTTACCGATGAACATCATTTCTTTGTTCTCACCTGTTCTCTCACTCTCACTTCGTTTATTTGCCAACTGCTTAGCAGGTTGGTTAGTAATGTATCTTGTCTATTCTCTTTTAAGCGCGTTGTCAGAAGCGATATTCACTATGCCTTATTTCATCGCTCCATTCGTCACGCCGTTTTTACATTTCTATTTTGATATCTTCTCGGGTTATATACAAACACTCGTTTTCGCAACACTCACAATGTTATTAACTGTAAATGAGGTCCCAGATGATATAGATGTCTTAGTTCCTTCTAAGGCAAAATGATTATGGTTTCAAAGGAGGTAAATATATGAATCCAGATTCACTCGTACAAGGTTTATCAGCCTTAGGTGCAGGTCTTGCAATTCTTGCTGGTATTGGCCCTGGTATTTCCGAAGGATTTGCAACAGCCTACGCAGTTAGTGGTATTGCTAGAAATCCTGAAGCAACGAAGAAAATTCGTTCGGTATTAATGATTGGTTGTGCTATGACTGAAACATCAGCTCTCTATGGTCTAGTCATTGCAATCCTTCTCATCGTATTTGGCATAATGAGATGATACTAAGTAATTTACTGCCAGGAAAACAAGAAATCATTGACAAACTATTCCCAAGTGGTTGGGAACCTTTTGTAGTACAAGTTCTTGCAATTCTTGTCTTAGTTCTTGCCGTCTTTTTCTTACTATTCAAACCGATAAGAAAAAATATTCAAACTCGACAAAACTACATTGAAGAAAACATCAGAAGTGCTGAAGAAAAGAATAAAATTGCTGACGCTAATCTTTTCCATGCTCATCAAGAAGTTAAAGATGCTCACATCAAAGCACAAAACATCATGGTCGAGGCAGAAAAGAATTCAATGCATGCAAAAGAAGAAGCGATTAATAGGACAAACGAAGAAATTAAGGATATGAAGCTTCGTGCTGAACAAGACATAATTGAAAGAAGAAAGAAAGCTGATGAAGATATTCGAAAAGAAATAATTGATGTCGCTTTCTTAGCTAGTGAAAAAATACTAGAAAGAGAGATAAACAAAAAGGATAATGAAAAAATTGTCGATGACTTTATCAATAGTTTAAAGGAAGATGATAGCCATGGAGAATAAGATAGTATTTAATCGCTATGGAACAGCTTTATTTTTAAACGAATCCATAGAATCTATAGATAACTTGCGTGAGCAACTTCTTCAAATTCAAGAAATATTGATGAATAATGATGAATTAAAGAACTTTTTTGCTACGCCAGTTTTTTCAAAAAAAGAAAAATACGATTTTATCGATTCGCTTAAAAATAAAGTAAAACTCAGCGATAACCTGTCTAAATTTCTGAAAATCATCATTAAGAACGGCCGAGGGTTTTACTTCTTACCTATTATCGAAGAAGCTATAGATGTCGCCA
>CAOSOP010000093.1 GCA_948525355.1 uncultured Bacilli bacterium
GTCGCAGACTCGGTGAGGTAATAGGAGGAGGGGGCGAGTAACATAATTATTCACTTTATTCATACAAGATATTTTGCTATAATTCATTTGAGGTGAAATATGATAAAAATACATGTTAAAGATTGTGGAGTTATGTCATTTAAACTTGACTATGAATCTGCTCCAATTTCTTGTTCTAACTTTGTCGAATTAGCAAGTAAAGGATTCTATGATGGATTAACTTTCCATCGCATAATCAAAGGATTCATGATTCAAGGTGGTGATCCAGAAGGAAATGGAACAGGTGGACCAGGCTACTCTATCAAAGGTGAGTTTGAAGAAAACGGAGTGAAAAACTCAATTTCGCATTTAAGAGGAGTTATTTCTATGGCGCGTGCAATGGATTTCGACTCTGCTGGATCACAGTTCTTTATTTGTCACAAAAACTCAACCTTTCTTGATAAAAACTATGCAGCATTCGGAGTTATGATTGATGGAGAAGATGTTCTTGATAAAATCGCTTCTTCTAGAACGGATGTAAATGACAAGCCATTGCATGATGTCGTAATTGAAAAGATTGAAGTAATCGATGAAGTTATAAAACCATTTAAGAAATTATAATTATCTTTGATAGAATCTCAACAAATATTTGTTGAGATTTTTTTGTAGTAGAACAAATGTAACTATAAAATATACTAGTGATAATGCGGAAGAATAACAGAGACAAATATATGTTAAGTCATAATCAAAATCAGCATTAGTTCTAATTATTAGATCAACTATATATGGAAGTCCAACGATAATAATACTAACGCATGTTGATATCAAGACATATAAAATCATTTGTTTACTATTTTTCGTCAAAGCAACATAGTTATCAGCATTTGGGTTACCAAACCTTAAATCAATAAGAATGCCTAATAGATAGCTTGCAATAAATATAAATACAAATGTAAAGATTGAAGAAAAAGCAATTATTAGATTCAACTCAGCCAGAATAATTCCAATTACTAGTACTATAAGGTTAATTGGAAGAATTACACTTAGCAATGCGAATATTTTCGCATTTAAATTAACTCTTTGATTAAGTGGTGTGCTGAATAAAAACTTGCCACCTTGAAGTTCCTTGGAATATGTAATACATGCTGGAAAGCACATAGAGTTAGAAAAAATAATGAAAATATATGTTAATGCGAAGAAGAAGACCACAAAAAGATTTTTGTCAAATAGACCAGTAATATTTACTGAAGACATTAAAACCAAATATGTTACTAGTGAACTACAACACAGAATTAAATAAGGCAAGAAAGCATTGAGAAACAACGATATATTTTTAAAAAATGACAACCATTCATTCTTATAAATATGTAAAAACAAAGACGATGAACTCTTCTTTATTTTAAGGTCGACATATTCGTTAATAGTTTTCTGACCTTTCTCTTCTTCACTTGAAGAATCAATGCTAACACTATCTTTTTCTTCTCTTTTCTTTAATAGTGGTTTAATTCTACTTGCTCCATCACCTGCTCCTGTCAAAGATTTAATAAAATAAAGTTTTCCGATAACAATGGATATAGTGAAAAAAATTGCCGCCGCAAGTACTGGTATTAGAGAGTAAAGCATTGTCATTTTATCATCAGAAGCAAAAAACCATGTAGAAAAACGTTCAATATCAATGACATTATAATTCAACAAGAAATAAACTAATATTATTCCAAACTGCATGATTACAAATATGGTAGTGCTTAATCCCTTTCTCTTTTTTAGTTTAAAAGCAGCATTTAATAGCATTCCAAATAAGAAAACAAAGGATACTATAAATACTGAAAGACCTATATATATAGCAAAAGAGTTAAATACTCCGATAAAACTGATATCATTTATAAATATAAGTGATAATGTAAATCTTAGTATTGGAATAGAAATCCCAATGAAGCAGCCAAGAATTAATGCGGATAAAAACTTTGCAAGAAAATACTTTGTCGATGATATTGGAAGGTGAATAAAATAGTTATCATCATCATTTAAAAAGAAAGAAGTAAATACTGCGTTAAAACTAAATGCACTAACTACTAAAAACAATCCTGAAAAAGTAGAAGTAGCAATTTGTGTAGGTATTACACTTCTATCAAGTGTTACACCAGGTGTTTGTGGAATAAAAAAGTTAATCAAAGGTAAAAAAGTTTGTATAAAAAACAGAACATAAAACAAAAATGTTGTTAATAGCAGGAATTTCACATTGTTAAAATTTGTCTTTGATTTTTTCTTTGTCTTAATTCCGTTGACATTTACGGATTGAAAAACAAGTTTAAAAATCGCAGAAAAGTTCTTTTTATTCATTTGTTGTCAACCTCAAAAAGATTTCTTCTAAACTATTATCTTCATTCTTTTTATAAAGATTATCTAATGTATCAACAATAATAAGTTTGCCATTATCAATAATAGCAACTCTATCGCATAGCTTTTCAGCAGTTTCTAAAACATGTGTAGAAAACAATACTGCATTTCCTTTTTTGGTATGTTCACGCATAAGTTCCTTAATCGTATGTTGACTTTTTGGATCTAGGCCAGTTAATGGCTCATCTAATATCCATGTTTTAGGTTCATGGATTAATGAAGCAACAACCATAATTTTTTGCCTCATACCGTGAGAATAACTTTGAATGTATTGATTAAGATTTGTATCTATTTCAAGAACTGAAGAATATTTCAATATATTACTTTTTAGTCTATTCTTATCAACTCCATAGATTATGCCTATATATTTCAAAAATTCTATTCCCTTTAGTTTTAAAAACATATCTGGCGAATCTAAAACAAATCCAAAGTTTTCTTTTGCTCTTTCTGCATCATTAGTGATATCGTGTCCATCAATTAAAATATTACCTGAAGTAATATCGGTAATTCCAGTAATCATTTTTAATGCAGTAGATTTTCCTGCACCATTAGGACCGAGCAGTCCTAAAATTTCTCCATCTCTTACTGTTAAAGTTAAGTTATCAACGGCAAGTTTGCTTCCATACATTTTGCTTACATTATTAATTTCAATCATTTTGTACCTCGTATTAAATATTTTACCATATTCTTATATACAATTGAATTTTTAATTAAAGTATTTATTAAATACTAACTATATATTAAAATATATGTGTATCGGAGGTAGGTATGGATAATAGATTTGAAATAGAAACAGGAAGATTGACATTGATAAAACCTGAACCAAGTGATTTAGATCAATTATTACTTCTTTTACAAAACCCATTAATGACAATGTATCGAGAGTTTTCTTTCTCTAAATCTGAAGTAGAAGAGTTAATTAAATCCAGCAAAGAATCTATTGAAACTGGTAGTGTAGGATTACGACTTGTTTTAAAAAAGAATACAAACGAATTGATTGGATTTGGTGGTGTTAAAAAGTCTTTTATACAAAATGATATGATCTATGCAGCTTTTATGTACCTTCATCCTGATTGCTGTGGCCTTGGATATGGTAAAGAAGCATTAAGTGCTACTATTAATGATGCTTTCAATCACGATAAAATAGACAAAATACACAGCTTTATAGGATTTGCAAACTATTCAATGCAATACCTCTTAGAATCACTTGGATTCTTAAAGATTGGTGATGAAACAATAAACTTAGATTATAATATTGTCAGCCGAGCACACTACATACTTGAAAAAGAAACAAAAAGTGACATCTTAATAAACAATGATTTTTTCTTCCCGTTGATGTAAATTAATGGTTTTCTATTGAATTGAAAGATTCCTTTTCCTCATCTTCAGCATCGTATTCATCATCAATTTCACCAACCAACTCCTCTAATACATCTTCCATAGTAATAAGTCCAACTACCTCTTTTATGTGGTAGTCATATACTATTGCTAGATGCTGCTTCTTCTTTTGGAATATCTTAAATAAATTAGATATTTTTATATTAGGTCTCACAAATATAATAGGATTCACAATATCTTCTATTTCACAATTCTTTTCAAGAAGCATTTCATAGAAATCTTTTTGATATAATACGCCCAAAACCTCGCCATCTTCTGTCATATAAGGTACGCGAGAATAGTTATTTGCTTCAAATAAATTCTTTATCTCTATATCACTCATACGACGGTTTACAGAAACTATATCGTCTTTGGATGTCATAACATCAGAGACTAAAGTATCATCAAATACAATTGATTTTTGAATCAAATCGTGTTCATTTTGATTTAAAACACCTTCATCCTTAATATCAGAAACTATCAGTTTAAATTCTTCTTCAGTAAGTGTAGGTCCTTTTTTTCCAATTTTAAAAACTTTGGCAATTATCCATTTCCAGCCATCGAAAAAAATTGAAAACGGATAGAAGATATAATAGAAAACCTGAAATAAATATATGGTTTTACATAAGAAAGATTCACTAAACTCTCTAGCCAACATTTTAGGTGTTATTTCACCAAAGATTAAAACAATAATTGTTAAACCAACAGTTGTAATAATAGGACCTAAAGATTCGCCCCATAGAGCACTACATATAATCGTTGAAAGAGTTGTAGCTAAGATATTAACTATATTATTTCCAATTAAAACACAGGAAAGAACTCGATCATATTTCTCTGTATATTTTAAAACAAGCCGCGCTGTTCTCTTTTTACTTGCTAAGTTTTTCAATCTAACATTATTTGCGCTTGTGAATGCCGTCTCTATCGCAGAAAAGAATCCAGATAAGAAGATCAGAATTACTAACGTAATAGTTAGAGGAATAAGTGTCGGATTCGACGTTAAAATTAAATTAGACAATATACTAGGGTCGTCCATTAGGAAAAAACCACCTGCCTTTCATATTAGTAACAATTTACCAAATGTTATTTAAAATGTCAATATCGATATACTCTTCCGCCCTCGCCTCCACCTCCTATTCCACCGCTGAGTCCGTAGCTCGCCCCATCCTCCGCCACCCACC
>CAOSOP010000094.1 GCA_948525355.1 uncultured Bacilli bacterium
CCCTCGGCCGCTCCCTGGGGTCGCAGCCTCGGGGGCGTTGGAGGTGGTGGCGGTGTATGGGGCGAGCAAAAGAAAAGTCTAGGAATATCCTAGACTGTAGATTATTCACCTGGTATTGGTTTCATTGTTGGAAATAGAATTACTTCGCGGATAGAATTATTTGATGTTAACATCATAATAAGTCTATCAATCCCAAATCCTATACCTGCAGTTGGTGGTAATCCATACTCAAGTGCTTCAATGAAGTCATTATCCATTTCGCTTGCTTCTTCATTACCACTCTCTTTTTCTTTGACCTGATTTAAGAAACGATTATATTGATCAATTGGATCATTAAGTTCATTAAATGCGTTACAAATTTCTTTGCGGCAGACATATAACTCAAATCTTTCGGTAAATCTTGGATCATCTTTACATTTTTTTGCTAATGGTGAAATGCTTAATGGATGATTCATAACGAAAGTTGGTTGAATCAAATGTTCTTCGACATACTTTTCAAAAAAAGCATTAACTATATGACCATAGTCAAAGTGTTTTTCAACTTCAATTCCGTGTTTTTTGGCTAATTCAATTGCTTCTTCTGTAGAAGAGATTTTAACAAAATCAATTCCACTATATTGCTTAATTAGATCAGTCATTGAGGCTCTTTTAAAACTTGGTTCAAAATCCACTTCTTCATTCATCCAAGTTACTTTAAGTGATTTGCAAACTTTGTTTGCTAAATGACGGATGAGTTCTTCAGATAAATCCATCATATCTCCCATGTCACCATATGCTTGATATAGTTCCATTGATGTGAATTCTGGATTATGAGTTAAATCCATGCCTTCATTTCTAAAACACTTTCCTATTTCATAAACTTTTTCCATACCACCTACGATAAGTCTTTTAAGTGATAATTCGGTTGCTATTCTTAGATAGAAATCTTTATCAAGAGTATTGTGATGTGTTATGAATGGACGTGCGCTTGCACCACCGAGAATTGGATGAAGTGTTGGAGTTTCGACTTCAACAAATTCCTTTGCAGAAAGGAAGTCTCTGATTTCTTTTATTATTGCAGGACGGAGAAAAGCTATGTTTTTTGCCTGTTGATTCATAATTAAATCAACATATCTTCTTCTATATCTTTCTTCGACATCGGTTAATCCGTGAAATTTTTCTGGCAATGGTTTCAATGCTTTTGATAAGTGAATATATTCAGAAACGCGAATAGTTAGTTCACCAGTTTGAGTAACCATGATAGTTCCCTTTAATGCGCAAATATCACCAAGATCTGTAAGCCTAAAAATCTTGTAGTTATCCTCACCAACAATATCTTGTTTTATATAAGCTTGCATATCTCCATATCTATCGCGAATGTGGAAAAATGAGGCTTTACCCATTTTTCTAAGAAGAACGATTCTTCCTGTAAGAGAAAACTCTTCAGGATTTTTTGGTGTGTCTTCTTCGGTTTTTAAATCTTTATATTTTTCACGAAGGAGTTTTGTGTTTGTCGTAGCAACAAACTTTTGGCCAAATGGGTCAACTCCTAGTTCTTTGTAGCTATCTAATTTAGCTCTTCTAGCTTGTTCTTGCTGAGTAAACTCTCTTTCACTCATAATTCACCTCCATAATCAGTGCAAAAAATATTATAGCAAAAAAAAAATATTATATCTATTACTAATGTAAAAATTGCATCAATCATTAATCATCATCATTTTCGGCATTGTTTCTTCTTCTTGTTCTCATTTGAACCATTTGATTTTGCGCACCTAGGGTGCATAATTCTTGTGCTATAAGCATTAAAAAATTACCAACAGCATTTTGCTCGTTAGGATTAAGATTTTGGCCAAGCATAATACCAATTATTGATCCAAATATAACTTGCTCATTTGCGGTTAGATTTAATAGAGTGTCAATAGCCTTTTCGTATTCAGTCTCGCGGATGTTGTTTATTGCCAAATTAAGCCTCTCTATTTAAATTATGATTGTTTATCGCATAATGTTATTAAATAGAATCTATTAGTTATAGTGAAGTATCTAATATAAGCATTAGAAGAAATCCAACGATAAAAGAGAAGACACCATAATGATTAGAATAATCATCTTGTGCTTCTTTAACCATTTCTTCAAATACAACATATATCATGCATCCGGCAGAGAAGGCAAGTGCCCATGGCATAATGACTTCCACATACATAGCAAGGAATAGTCCAATTGTTGCAGCTATCGGCTCTACTATGCCCGATAGTACACCATATCCAAATGATTTGCCTGCACTTTTTGTTTCGGCGAGCATTGGAAGTGATACGACAGTTCCTTCAGGAATGTTTTGTATTCCAACACCTATTGCAATAGAAAGCGCACCGATTAAAAGATTGTTCGCATCAGGTAATTGATTATTTAATGCTGCAAGTGCAACGCCATAGGCAATACCAACTGCTAATCCTTCGGGAATATTATGTATTGTCACCGCTAAAAACATTTTTGTTTTTTTGCTTACGCCGTTTTTAAGTTCTCCATTATTATTATTTTTTTTATTAAACAAAACTGGAATAAGTTTATCGATAATGTAAAGAAATAGTACACCAAGAAATATACTTATCGCGACGATAATAAATGATGGCATATAATCAACATCTTCTTCTAGTGCTGGCATTATTAATGAAAAGAAAGAAGCGGCAAGCATAATTCCTGCAGCAAATCCCGCTATCATTTGATTTATCTTTTTCGATAATTCTCTACCTTTCAAGAAAAATACTAATGAGGAGCCGAATGTGGTACAGATGAATATGAAGAGAATTCCGAATATTGTTATGCCTATATTACTCATTTTCTTATGTTTTTCCTCTATTTTCAGTATATACAGTTATTATTTTTTTGGTTAGGCAACTTGCGAAATAATTTAATAAAGTCATGTTTTTTAATTCTATATTTAGTGTGAGGTGAAAATGAAACATAGTTTATTATTTGCATTAACAGTATTTAGTATTCAAGGATTTAAAGCTTTAGGTAATCTTTCTAATAGCAAAGACTTAGTTATTAAAAAAACTGATGTAACTAAAAAAGCATTAACTGTAAAAGAGGAGGTGGGTTTACTATGCTCTGGAACAATATATGCTTATAGAGAAGGGGCAAGAAAAATAATCGATGATTGGTTTTTCGATTATTATACTCCTGGAAGAACTAAGTTTCCTACGAGTTATCACTTGAACCCTTGGTTCGAAAAGGATTCTACTTTTACAGTAGCAATACGTATTGATAGAAGCAGTATTAGTTCAGTTTTAAATAAAAGCGTAACGGTAGGTGGAAAAATCTATTTATCACCTAATGGACCAGCAATTACAGATGAAAGTGAAAAGACGGTAACTTTAACCGAAAATGGAACTTATGCATTAGGTGATATTATAAAACAAGTTAAATATAGTAATGGAACATTCTATTTTGGTTGCCGTGTACCACAAAACTCTTATATCTATAACATGAGCTTTGTTTTTGGGAACAAAGCAACAACTGTTAACAAAATACAAGTATCTAAAGGAACGATCGAAGAATTTCCAGGATTTGTCGAAGAGTATTTTAAACCATGTTATAACACTGACAGAGTTTTGGAAGATGATACTTATATCGATGTTGATGTAGATAATGATAATGATAATATCATAAGTTCACTGCTAAATTCTACTTTAGCCTATGATGAAGAAGATGGAGAATATATAAGACCTAAGCTTATAAGTGATGAGTATTCTATGAATAAAACCAACTTAGGAATATATTATCCAGTTAAACTTTCGGCAACTGATAAGGCAGGGAATACAAGTTATTTGACTTACTATTTACGCACAGTTGATAAAACACTTCCAGTTATAAGAAGAAAAGCCAACGATAATATAATCTTTTCATATAAAGATGTTACGAAAGAAAAAATACTTGATTTATATGAAGTAACTGATAATTACCAAATAAAAAGTTTTGATATTGTAGATATTGATATAGAAGATCTTAAAAGCAACATCGGTAGGTTTGAGTATAGAATTTGTGCAGAAGATGCATATGGAAACATTCAGTATTTCTCTGATGAATTAAACATCATCGATGATGTAGCTCCTATTATAAATGCTCCGATTTCTATAAATGCAACAACTAGCGCTAAACTTACAAGAGAAGAATTGATAGGGTTTATTAATGCAACAGATGAAATAGATGGAGATGATATAAGTATTACAGTTGATATGAAGCAATATGAAGAAAATGCTAAAAAACCTGGAAGATACGCAGTGACATTTAAAGCAGTAGATAAATCAAATAATAGTACAACTAAAACTGTAACTATTAAAGTTGAAGATAAACAAGGACCTTCCTTTGGCATATATGATAGCTTAATAAGAGGGTATGTTGGCGATATAGTTGATGTGTTAGAAGCTATTAATGGTTTGGCAGAAGCAGGAGTTATAAAACCAGGAAAGTATATTAGCTATGAGCTTATAAGTGGTGATGATTTAACCAAGGCTACTGAAGTTGGAACATATAAAGCTAAAGTTTTAGCAAAATCAGAAAATGGCGATACTATTCTAGTTAATCTTAAGTATGAAGTTAAAGATAGAGCGGAGACACCAAAGAAGCAAGGTTTTTGGGATAAAATAGCAGCATTCTTTATTAATATATTTACACATATAAAGAATTTCTTTACTAGCATATTTTAATTCGCCCTCACCCCCTCCTCCAACGCCGCCGAGGCTGCG
>CAOSOP010000095.1 GCA_948525355.1 uncultured Bacilli bacterium
GAGCACAAAATATAGCTATTTAATAATAAAAACTATTTTATATCAGTACCTAATGTATTTTCTTTAATGTTTGGATTAATATATCTATCCTTCTTTTTCTTGTTCATATAAACTATTGCTTTTGTTGGACAACGATGGTAGCAGCCAAGACACGCAGTGCATTTATCAGAGAATACGATACGAGAATCTACCATAGTAATATTGCTTACAGGACATAAATTAATACATTTACTACACATTATGCAATTAGAATTAATGCTGAACCTTTCTCCAATTTTATGCCAATTCTGTTTGTTTTTTAAGTAAGTCTTCTCTTTTGTTCTCTTTGGTCTAGGAAGTTTATAGTTATTGCTCTCTATATCATTCAAGATTCTCTCTATGACTTTCCTAGATTTCTTTAATGTTTTGTTCATATAAAACTTAGGAACAGAAAATGTCAGTGTGAAGTTTTCTGGCATTTTAACTAAATACATACTTTTTATATTTAAACCATATTTTAGCGCATACTTATAGAATAGATAATCAGCACCACCAGTCATACCACCATAATTTTGAATAACATAAATCTCAACTTTTTTATCAAGTCGTGGTAGTAAGTTTAAGACATGAATTGGCAAGCCATATGAATAAATTGGAGTGACAATAAATAATTTATCAAACTCCTTTCCCGTGCCATCATATGTTGGAATATATATTATACTTCCGCCAAATCTTTCTTTAATTTTTAAGGATATGTCCAAACTGTTACCTGTTGAACTAAAATATAAAATACCATTCATCTTAATCACCTCTAATTAATCCCTCTAAGTATACTATTATCTTATCAATATTTAAGACTTAATGTCGATTATTTTTGTTGCCACAATGTTTCTAAAAACCTCATCGTGTTCGACAAATAACAAAGTTGGCTTATTTTCAAGAATAAGATTCTCTATTTGTGTGCGCGAATATAAATCAATATAGTTTAATGGTTCATCCCATATATATATAGATGAGCTTTTTCACATAAACTTTTCGCTATTAATATTTTCTTTTTTTGACCGAAAGATAAACTTGAAATGTCTGAATCAAAATCGATTCTATCAAAACCTAGTTTAAAAAGTATTGTCATAAACAAAGTCGGATCAATTGAATTGCTTTTAGCATATTCATATATATCGCCTTTAACATTATCTACACTTTGAGGAACATAAGAAATAATCAGATTAGAGCCTAACTTAGCATCGCCATTAAAAGAAATATTGTTTCCAGTGATAAACTTTAATACACTGCTTTTTCCACACCCATTGATACCATTTAATGCTATTCTATCACCTGTTTCTATATCAAAACTAATCGGTGAAAAAATTGGCTGATTATCATAAACAATAGCAAATTTATTAAAAGATATTAGTTTTTTAGAATGATATTCAAGCGGACTAAGATTAAGACTCGATGCATATTCTAAATTTCTTAATAGCTGTTTCTTTTGTTCTATTGCGTCCAATGACCTCTTCTCAATCGCTTTAGCTCTTTTCATAAGCTTAGCTGCTTTATGTCCAACATATCCTTTATCTTGTTTTAGACCAGAACTTGCTTTTCCATATTTGGATGCTTCAGTTTTATTTGCCCACGATGAAGTTCTAGCGCTTGCTATTTGTAGTTTGTCTATTTCTTTAAGAAGTTTTTCGTTTTGTGTATTTTCAAAAGACATTTTATTATCAAAGTTTTCTTTGAAAACAGAATAGTTTCCATTGACTATCATAATATCGTTTTTATTAATTGAAAGAATATGATCAGTGCAATTGTCTAAAAACTTTCTATCATGAGAGATAAGTATAAAACCCTTTTTAGATCTTAAATAATCTGCCACTTTTCTTCTTGCATCAACATCTAAGTGATTTGTCGGTTCATCAATAAGCATAAAGTTATTTTCATTTAAGAATAAGGAAGCAAGCAAAACTTTTGTTTTTTCACCTGCTGAAAGAGAAGAAAACGGACGATATAATACACTTAAATCAACATCTAAAAGTGATAATTCTTTATATATTTTCCAATCCTCAATATCAGGATTTAGTTTATTTAAGATATCAATAGTATCGACTGATTCATTCTTTATTTCATATGGAAAATATGTAAACGAAAGATTAGAAGTTATACTACCACTATACTCATATTCTCCCATTAGCAACTTCAAAAACGTGGTCTTTCCTCGACCATTTCTACCAATAAGTCCTAATTTCCAAGTTGAATCAATAGTAAAACTAATGTCATTAAATATTTCTTTATAACCATCATCATATGAAAACGATAAATTCTTAACTGATATAATAGACAATTCTAGGTCCTCCATCTCTATTATTCTATCAAAAATAAAAATTAATTAAACTACTAATATAGTTCTTCTTAATTAAATAATAATTATTTATGGCCAAATTCTTGAACAATCATAACGTTTTGCACAAAGTTAATCAAGTTAGCATAATACTCTCTACATAAATATAAATGCGAAGCTGCAATAGTTATTAAAAGTGACAAATCATCATTAAGGCTATCCTTAAATATTCTTATAACTGCTATAGATGAATTTTGAAAACACGTTAAAATTTCCCATTTGATTTCAGCTATAGCATTTTTTATATTCATTTCATCATCATTAATATTTTTATCAAACAATAAAATTGTATTATTACCAACACTCATCTTGTACTTGCTATTATTATCAGTTATTGAATCTACAGCAAAATTACAAAAATTAATTCTTATTTCCTGCTTTTCAGATTCACTAAGAATATCTAATGAGATTCTATTTCTTTCAGGCTCTTCTAAACGAAATGAGTAATTGCTCGTATGATAATCTTCTAATATATAATTTTCACTATCATCTTTTTTAAAATACTTATTCATTACGTTAACGTTATTTCCAAAGCATGTAATTAAATCCTTGTTTCTTAAAACAACATCAGTTATTGAAATTACTATCTCATTTTCTGATGCATTTAAACTATCATCTCTTTTAAAATATGATTCATCATAACCACGAACTATGTTTCTATAAAAGATGTCAAGATTACTATAGTTTTTTATGCACTGAATATAATCATCAATTAATGTTATCATTGCTTTAATATCACTTGTATTATTCATAGTTAATTCAAATGATTTTTTAAACTTGCTTAAATCAAATATCTTTCCTGAGTGAAAAGACATTGATTTAAATACATTGCGAACAAAACATAAAAATTCATCATCTATTTTTTCTAAGCACATAACTATATATTATTTAATATCAAAAGAAATTTCAATATAATAAATTTTTAGTCATCATTATTAATATCTATATCATATTCATCTATAAATCTATAAAAAACACTATTACTATAATCCAAAACAACATGATATAGAATATTACTAAGTTCCGATTTGCTTTGCTTATTTAAAAATTGTTTAATTTGTTTAGGCCCGCTATTATACCATTCTAATTCTCTTTCTTCACATTCTTTTCGATACTTTTCCGCTTCATCCGGAAACATTTCAAAGTATAGTGCAACTTGATGCTTACACACTATAGTTCTTCCATCAGCATAAGGACAGCTACACTCAGAATTAATTGGAAGATTCAAATCAATCTTCACATCATAAACACTGTTATCTGCTCCTTTAACCTGTCCACAATATACACCGTCTTCAATAATTCTATACGATATAACCATATGATTTAAATAATACTCATATCCTCGTTCAAGCGATTGACGACTCGCTCTTTCATATAAACTTTTCATCAAAAACCCTCATACTAATTTTATTATAGCATTTTCGTGTCAGTTATCAAAAGTAATAAGAGTCTATATATTTTTAATTAATATACTGAAATCAGTTATATATGGTATAAATTCATGTCCATCAAAATATAAACTCTGAGTTACATACCCTAAACGATTAACTTCTGCTATAGCAGTAATAGATCTAAATGTTAAGAGAAAATTTGTTTTAAGTGCTGAATTATAACATATAAAAACAGTTGAAATTGGATTTATATTAATCTCTACTTTAGTTTTTACTAAATTATGTTCATCAAAAATCATTCCATAAAAAGATTTATCCATATAATTAACATCAATTATTAAATCATCAATGATCATTTTTCCATCATCGACAAAACTAGCACTAATAGAAGTATTATTTCTCTTTTCATTGCTATTAAATAATATTTCATAATTATTCTCATTTATATCAAGTAATATGTAATTTCCATAACCTCCACTACCACCAGTTTGAGAAGAATAGAACAATAAATCTTTCTCATTAAATTTATACTTACCTATATAAGGATCATATCCTTCAGGAACAGAGATGCTATATAAATCAATACCATTTTGTTTAATTAGAAGATAAGTATCTTCAATAAAAGTCGCACCACTTCCGTAAAGAAATATAGAATAATCTTTATAATTTATTGATGATAAACAAGAACCATAAGTTTTATTTTCATATAAAACTTTATGCAATGAATCTGTTTTGAAAACACTATTTAGACTCTGTGCATAAATAGATACGACCGATATTAATAAATATCCAAATGTTAAAAATAACTTATTAAATACTTTATTTTTCACAATATTTATTATGGTCAGAATACATGAATTAATTACGCTTCGCCTTTTTGCAGGCTGTTTTGGGGCCAGTTTTCAGGAAATTTTTGGATGTTTTGGAGGTCAAAGTT
>CAOSOP010000096.1 GCA_948525355.1 uncultured Bacilli bacterium
CCACCTCCTATCACCTCCCCTCGTCCGCTCCCTGGGGTCGCAGACTCGGTGAGGTAATAGGAGGAGGGGGCGAGTAAATAATAGAAAAAGACTAATTCTTATGATAAAATATAAATATGATTAGAGTTATTTCTGGAAAGTATAGACACAGAGAGATTTATCAACCAAAAACTATGGAAGTCAGACCTACTATGGATGTAGTGCGTTCAGCCATTTTCTCTGCTCTAAGCAATATTAATGGAACACACGTTCTTGATGTATTTTCTGGCTCAGGTGCATTTGGGATTGAATCAATTTCACGTGGAGCAGATAATGTTGTTTTTATTGATAAACTTCCTATATGCTTAGCGTGTATTAAAAAAACATGTGACAAATTTCTAATTGATAGCAAGAATTATAAATTAATTAAAGGAGATTATAATAATATTATGAATTCTTTAAAACAAAAATTTGATCTAATCTTTGCTGATCCTCCATATAAAATGAGAATAATTAAATCGTTCTTTGATATCATAACTAAAAATGATTTAATTAATTGTGGTGGAAAAATAATATATGAAACGGTTGAAGAACTTATTGATATTGAAGGTTTTAGTTTAAAGCGTTATAATTATGGTCAGAAAAATGTAGGTATATATTGTAAATTATGAAAAAGATTGCTTGTTATCCCGGTAGTTTCGATCCAATTACCGATGGCCATGTTGAAATAATAAAAAGAGCTTTAAAACTCTTTGATCAAGTTTATGTTCTCGTCGCAAATAATAGTGAGAAGAGTCATTATTTTTCTGTTGAAGAACGAGTTAAAATGATAGAAGAGGCCTTTGCTGGTTATGACAATTTATTTGTAACACACACATCTGGCCTTGTTGTTAATAGAGCTAAGGAATTAGGTAGCAATATATTAATAAGAGGATTAAGAGCTGTATCAGATTTTGAATATGAATTTCAAGTTGCGGCAGTTAATGAATACATTGATAGCAACATTGAGACAGTATTTTTAATAAGTCGTCGTCAAACTTCTTTCATTTCTTCAAGCCAAGTAAAAGAACTATACTTCCATGGTCAAGATATTTCTCAGTTAGTTCCAAAAAGTGTTGTTGAAGAATTTAAAAAGAAAGATATCAAGGGCACAAAAAATTAGTGATAATACTATTTTTAATGGAATTAATTTTAATAAATTAGTCTTTTTATATGCTTTTTTAAATGCCAAAATAGAGCATAATCCGTTAAACTCAAGTACGAATGCTCCAACAATTTGCATATATCCATCGATTTGAAATATTTTTGGTGTAAAAAAAGAATATTCTATAACTCCATTTATTGCTAATACTGCATCTTCTACACTGATTAATAGATTTAATAGAGGTGTAAGCATATTTACACTAAGAATAACAACAGCTAAATTAAAAATACTTCCTAAAGAATCTTTTGCTGCTCTATTCACTAACTCAAACGTGCTTTCTACTTTTTTATCTACTAAAATTTTAATCTCTTTTTTAAAGAATATAAGAACCAAAAACTTTAATACTATTATACATAACCCAAGTAGTAATGCTAGATACCCTATATATTTAGAAAAAATAAAGAATATATAACTAAACGATGGTGTTATTAATATTGCACTTAATAAATTATCATCATTTATTTCAATATCATCTTTAAGTGATAGTAATGCTGGTGTACCACCAAATAAAATAGTAATGAGAAGAATACAATTTGCCACACCAGGTTTTCGTTTAGCTAAATCTTGAATATACCCTGATTTAAGCAGTGTATTGATGAAAAAAATTGATGGAAATAGTGCTGGTATATAAAAAGTTAAAAACTGTGTTACTATTTCGTCAGTAACTTGTTTATACGGCATAGGGTTTAAAAATAGAAATAATAAAAGAAATAATGCTATTAGAAATAGTATTTTTCTATTCATAATGAAATATATTCTTCTGCATTAGTGCTAATGCCCATACACATTATTTTTTATAACATAATCTAAAGTGTGAGTTAGGAGGAATATATGTATTCTCGCCCATGTTGTCAAAATTTAACGCCACGTTGCGAACCAATTGTAATGCCAGTACAGGAAAGAGTTTGTAATCGTTACCATACTGTAGAACAACCAATAATTTGTCCTATCAATACTCGTATAGTTCATCACTATATTCCAAAACCTGTTTACTATCCTACTTATACACAAACTGAGGAAGTAAATGGTTGTGGTGGAACTACCTGCGGTGGAAATCCAACACCTACAACTGGAACTCCAAATACATTTATGCGTTAAATCTCTTATTATAGAGTTTGAGGATTCGTCTAACGAATCCTTTTTTCAAAATAAAAAGCTGCTAGTTTAATTAGCAGCCATTTTAGTTTACTTATCAGTTATATCTAACATATCATATAATGCTTCGTATACACCAGCTTTATCAGAAGGGACACCTAATATAACCTTTAATGGAGCATTATCTCTAATTACAACAAACGTAGGTGTGACTATTAAATCATTAATTGGATAATTCTCATAATCTTCATTCTTTTCTTCAGGAGCCATGTTATTATAAACTCTTGCATAACTTTCAGCTAATATTGATTTATCCGCTTGTGTAATATCATCTTCATCATCAATATTTATTGTATAAATTTTTTGATCTTGATTGTCCTTGTAGAAAGAGCGAACACTCTTCTGAATGCTTTCACAGTGAGAACATGTATCAGAATAGAAAAGGACAATGAATTGATTCTCTAATCCAGCTTCTTGATCATTAACCAAAGATTCATATTCGGTATAAGTTATTTTTTTATCTTTATAAAAAGTAACAGTTTGTTGACTTTGAACTAAACTCTTTATTCCATTGACAACTGGATTGATGCATAAAACAACGCCGACAACAACACCAACAAGAAGTATGATTTGAATCCAAGCCGTGTCTTTAAACCAACGCCATATGCTTCCAAAGAAATTACCAATTTTCTTCATAATGCCTCCGTATTATATCTATATAAAATAATGCTAATAAGCACAATACTTAATATAGCACTAAATTCAATATATAACAAGATTTAATTTATTTTTTTATAATAAATTTATATATAGATAATATAATAAATAACTTCCATTAAGTAATTTAATACAATTAGACATTAAACTCCATCTATTAAAAGGTAATATAATCACTCTTTTTACAAAAAATATTGATATAAATTTTTTTGTGTGCTATACTTAATTGATTGTATTGGAAAGGGGGATTTCATGGCTCAAATTAAATCTCAAAAAAAGAGAATATTAACAAATGATAAGGCTAGATTAGCTAACGCTGCAAGACGTTCTGAAATGCGTACTGCAAGCAAAAAAGTTGTTAAAGCAGTTGAAACCAAGAACCTTGAAGAAGCTAAATTATTGTTATGCAAAGCTGTTTCTCTCATTGATCACAGTGTTTCCACAGGTTTGCAAAAGCAAAACACAGCAAACAGACAAAAGAGTCAACTTGCTCATTTAGTTAATTCATTAGAAGCCGAACTTCGTGTTCAAGCCTAATCAAAATAGATTTATTAATAGCGATTATGTATCGCTATTTTTTATTTCTTCAACAAGTACTTATATTTAAACTCTACCAAAAAGAGTTCTAAAGAATTCTTAATATTATCATTTTCAAGCTTGCTAGCCCTATCTAACATAAATAAATCATTAAGAATCCTATAAAATAAGTTCGGCTTTAAACTTCCAATAAGACTTGCAGATACTTTAACTCGATATGGATGACATTTTAAAATCGAAGCGATTTCCTCGTTTCTTTTATTCGCTAGTCTATAATAACTGACTTGCGATAAAAAAGATACTTGATTTGCTATAATTGCTAAAAGTAGATGTGAATCATTACCTTTAATCAATAAATCGCGATATAAAGCGATTGTTTTTTCAGTTTTTCCTTCAAATAAATATGTCGTAAGATTAAAAACATTATCTTCAAGAGGTCTTGATACAAGTTCAGCTATATCATTTGAATTAATAACTTCGCCAGCGTTTTCTAGTTTTTGTAACTCGCAAATAAGTTTTCCAAAATCCTTATTAACTCTTTGTGCTAATTCCTTTAATGCATATGTATCTATTTTAATATTTCTCTCGCTAAAAAAATTAGAAGCAATACTAATTATATCTTCCTCTTTCAACTCTTCAACATTTACAACTTTACTAGATTTCTTTAATCGATCAATGTTTGCATTCTTCTGCAATGCTGAAGGCACTATAAAAAAGAAATCATCTCTTCCATCAAAGCAATCAAGTAATTCATCGATTACAGATAGATCGTGACTAATAATTCTATTCATTCTTTCTTTATTGTTAGTCAAAAAGAAACAATTGTCATAAATAATAATTTTCTTATTTCCACTCAAAGAACAAGAAGTTGCATCAAATACAACATCATCAAAAGAATCGTCAAAGGCGCTATATTTAATAAGTTCATACTCACCTTTATTAACTCTTCTAATCTCTTGATTAATAAGATGCTTACTATATGCTAAGTCGCTTCCAATATAAATGTAAATCATTACTATGATTATAACTTTTTCAAAAAATTATTTAAAGTCTTTTCTCGCCCCCACCACCTACACCGACACCGAGCGAGGCCCCTTGGGGACGAGCGAA
>CAOSOP010000097.1 GCA_948525355.1 uncultured Bacilli bacterium
GGATTAATTCAAAAATCAGCAACACTTTAGTTTATTATTCTGGATGTACTTAGGATACAACCCATTAAGTAAGATAGAGATTGTTTCTGGCTTAAATGTCTTTAATTACGCATCTGGTTCGTTAGCGTACAACAGTGGAAATCGTACGCAAAAGTACAATCCAAAGGTCTACATCGGTACGCTTCAAACCACATCAAAAGAATGGAATATGGACCTCCAAAACATCGAAAAATATCCTGAAACCTGGCCAGAAGTGAAGCCGCAAAAAGGCGAAGTAATTTATTTATTATGGTCGTCAAATGATTTATGTTCTTCAATAAAATAGTTTGGTCTATTAATTGAATTAGTATAAATATTTTTAATATATATAGAATTAATTGAAATGACTAGTATAACTATCGAAATGAGCATTAATCCTAGGAACAGATACATAAATGGTTCGTAATAGAATCGATTATAATGTTCAAGAAAATATAAACATGTGAATGTTATAAAACCAATAAATCCTGCTATCGATATACCAATACCTATTTTTATAGGCCATAGCAGAAGATTTGGTGTTGATGCGGTGAATGTAGAGATTGCGACATCAAACAATTTTGAGTAGTTATATTTTGTCTTGCCCGCCTTTCTTGCAACGCGATTAAATTTTATTGTGCAAGTTTTAAATCCAACATATGGAACTTCACTTCTAATTATTCTTGTAGCTTCTGGTAAGGCATTTATATGTTCCACAACTCTACGCGAGAGCAATCTAAAAAAGCATACGTTTTCTACGATTACTTCTTTTTTCGCAACTTTATTTGTTATTTTATAGAAGAGCCCTGCGGTGGATTTCTTTAGCATAGAGTCTTCTTTTCTTGAAGCTCTTTTCGCATTTACTACTTCATATCCTTCTTCATATTTTTCAAGCATTTCAAATATTAGTTCTGGTGGATCCTGAAAGTCACAGTCAATTGGAATAACAGCATCACCTTTTGCCTTTTTTAATCCTGCTTCAACCGCAGCTTCTTGACCATAGTTTTTTGAAAAAGAAATGTATGATAATGAAGGATTCTTTTCATATTCTTCTTTAATAATATCAAGGGTTTTATCACTTGAACCATCATTAACAATTAATATTTCAAAGTTGTATTTTTCTGTAGGTTTAAATAGTTCGTTCGATTTTTCAAAAAAAATAGGTAACATTTTTTCTTCATTATAGACAGGAACAATTAGTGTTATTAATTTCATACTGTCCTCCTTAGTCTCTAATAATATAATACACTATCGTGATTTTTTAATAAATAGATTTTTATTTTACATAAAAAACGAAAAAAGTGTTGACAATAATTTTGTATCGCATATAATATGAGTATATGAACATTTGTTCATATTGTCAAGGAGGTTTATATGGGACTATATATTAGTGATGAAGAATTAGAGAAGATGAGGGATAGTTATCCCGAGGTGGAAGAGTTTTATCAATTATCTGAATTATATAAAATAATGTCTGACCCCAATAGATTAAAAATAATATTTGCATTAAGAATGCATGAAATGTGTGTTAGTGATTTATCAAAACTTTTAAATCAATCACAGAGTTCAATTTCTCATGCTTTGGCTAATTTTAGAACATTAAATCTTGTTAGATATCGCAAAGAGAATAATTGCACATTATATTCTTTAAGCGATGACCACATTGAGAATATTTTTGCAATGGGTCTAGAGCACATCGAAGAGAGGTGAGAATATGGAAAACGAAGTCAGTGTTTGCAGTTGTCATTCTCATTCCCATAGTCATTCTCATTCAAAAGGTTCTGAAAAAAAGCATTTTGTAATTAATTTGACTAGAATACTATTGGCTAGTTTATTGACAGGATTATCGTTTATAAAGTTTATAGACAATTCATTTGATTATATTGAACTAACTTTAACGCTTATTGCCTATTTAATAATTGGATATGATACAGTAATTAATATGGTCAAAGGCTGGATCAAAAAAGAATTCTTTGACGAAAACTTTTTAATGATACTAGCTACTGTAGGTGCTTTTGTCATTGGTGAGTATCAAGAAGCTTGTTTAGTTCTTATTTTATATCATATAGGATCTATGCTAGAAGAATATGCTTCAAATAAAGCAGATAAATCAATTAAAAATCTAATTAAAGATTTGCCTAGTGTTGTACATCGTTACAAAAATAAAGATGAATATGAGGATGTAGATCCAGAACTTATTAAAGTTGGTGATATTTTATTAATTCAACCTGGTGAAAGAATTTCAATAGATGGAAGACTTATGTCAAATCTTGCTGAGATTGACCAGTCATCATTAACAGGAGAATCACTTCCAGTAACGAAGAAAACTGGCGAGTTTGTTTATTCAGGTTCTATTAATTTAAATACTTCTATTATGATAGAAGCAACTAAAGAATATAAAAACAGCACTATTACAGAAATAATGCACTCTATCTTAGATGAAAAAAATAAAAAATCAAAGCAGGAGCATTTTATCAGCAGATTTTCTAAAATATATACGCCTATTGTATGTTTAATATCTATTGTTGTTTTCGTTACACTTTATGGAATAAATGGATTTACTAACTATCAAGTTCCACTATATAACGCTTTAAATATTTTGATCATCGCATGTCCATGTTCATTAGTAATTTCTATTCCACTTGCATTCTTTATGGGAATGGGAAGAGCGAGCAAATTAGGAGTTTTGGTGAAAGGAAGCCAAGCTTTGGAAAACCTTTCACGCTCTAATATATATTGCTTCGATAAAACTGGAACGATAACTAAAGGTGAATTTAAACTTGTTAACTATAGTGAAATAAGCAATGAAGTATTAGAAATAGCTTATACTCTTGAAAAAGAAATATCACATCCACTTGCCAAAGCGTATGTAGAAGAGGCGAGAAGAAGAAATATTAATCCTTTATCAGTTGAAGATTTTAAAAATCATCCAGGCTTTGGTATCAGTGGCATTATAAAAAATGAAAGATACTATATTGGATCGAAAAAATTCCTTAATGAGTTTAACTTAAATGGCGATATAATTAATACACCATATTTAGTTAATTACCTCTTTAAGGAAAATGAGGTTATAGGATATTTCGTATTAAGTGATGTTATTAAGGAATCCTCTGTTAATGCAATAGCTGAATTAAAGTCCTCAGGTGCAAAGACTATAATGCTATCAGGTGATTCTGAAAACATTTGTAAAGAGGTTAATTCCGAAGTTAAATTTGATTACTACCACTCTTCGCTTTTACCAGAAGAAAAGAAAGATTTGGTAAAAAAATACAAAGGAAAAAAGGGAATAGTAGCATTTGTTGGTGATGGTATAAATGATTCGTTAGCACTATCGAGTGCAGATTTAGGAATTTCGATGGGTGGATTAGGTAGTGATGCTGCAATATATTCAAGTGATGTAGTGGTAATGAATGATGATTTAAATAAAATAGTTGGTTCCAGAAAACTATCGAAAAGAGTATTAATGCTTATATATGAAAATATTGTATTTATACTCTTGTTTAAAATAACGATAATGGTATTAGCGGCATTCTCCATTTCTAATATGATTTTATCTATTGCTTCAGATGTTGGAGTTATGGTGTTAGCAGTGCTCAATGCTCTAAGAATTTCATTATTTAAGTTTACTTCTAAGAAAAAGAAGAGTATTTAATTAATGAATTAAAAATACAGGTGGCTAAACTTTTTTGATAATGGTCTTGGTTTAATAGTTTTCTTTCATTAGGATTAGAAAGAAATCCACATTCAATTAAAACAGCAGGAATACTTGTGTGTTTAAATAGAAAGTATGTTTCAGGATGTACTTTCTTTTTTAGTCCACTAAATTCATTTAAATCGGACTGAATTAATTCAGCTAATTGAAGTGAAGAAGAATCATTTTTGCGGTAGTAAACCATTGGACCATAAACACTTGTATCTCTTAAGGCATTTAAATGAATACTAATCAATATGTCAGCACCACTATTATTTATAGCTTTTACACGTTTATTCATATCTTCGAGTTTATGATTTGAACTATTAACATTTGACAAGTCATAATCATTAGATCTTGTGATAAATGCCATGCCACTATTATTAATTATTTCTTCGTAGAGAAAAGTAGATATTTTTAAATTTATCTCTTTTTCTAAAATACCATCTGAATTAGTACCTGGGTCATATCCACCATGACCAGGATCGATAAACACAATTTTATTAATTCTTGTATTCACTTTTTCAGCATTGCCAAATGGAAAGCATATATATGCTAAGATAATAAGTAATGCGCCGATTAAATATTTTTTCATATATTATGTAAAAGTATATGTTTAATGAATTCATATTAGACTATTGGCTTCGCCTTTTTGCGTGGTCTGGCCGAAGTTCTGAGGCCA
>CAOSOP010000098.1 GCA_948525355.1 uncultured Bacilli bacterium
TTTCCCAAGCCACTTATTCGTACTATTACGCAGACTTAGCTTGCACAGAAAGATATGCTCCAAAACTGTACTTAGGTACTTCTCAAACTATCGCAACAAACTGGTTATACGACCTCAAAAACGGTCAAAATTTAGTCATTTCAAACTGGCCTCAAAACTTCGGCCAGAAGCCGCAAAAAGGCGAAAATAACTTATGAGATTAAAAAATAGTTTTCATTGATATAATTGCTATATTATTTAAGTATTTTACTAATTGGTGCGACCAACAGGAATTGAACCTGCACGGTTGCCCACCAGATTCTAAGTCTGGCGCGTCTACCAGTTCCGCCATGGTCGCATTGATTTAATTTTAGTAGTTATTTTCAATAAAGTCAATTTAAAAAACTTATAAATTGATTTATTATATATAATTTTTTTTAGCTCTATTTATCAATAGTATTATATAAAGTCTTTATGTCTGTAATGCATTTAAAAAAAAACTTTTTATGAATATAAATTTTAATAGTATAGATTATATTTATTATTTGCCATAGAAAAAGAATAGATAACAGAGTTGAATGAACAGTGAATATCTTAGCTATTATAGTTCTAAATTCTTTCATTCTTTACAAATTCAAGTTGTTGTGTTAACATTTATAGGAATGATGAAAGGAGGATGCTATGACCACTTTTCGAAAGCAAAGATCAAAGATTTTGGCTTCAATTTCTGAATTAGCGAAAGAAAAGGCAGAAGAAGTCTATGGAGTGGTTGCGTTAGTTCCTTCAAAGTCATTTGTTGATAATATTGATACTTTGTTAAAAAAAGAAAATAATAATGGTGGTGTCACTGTTAGAACTTCTAAAGATGGATATGAGATTACTATTCATTGTGTACTTGCATATGGAAGCAATGTTGTCGAAGTTGTTAATGAGTTGCAAAGCCATGTTAGATATTCTTTAGAAAAGAAGTTGAAGATATCTGTAAAACAATTAAATGTTTTCATTAAAAATATAAAATAATAGAGGTGTAACTATGTTAAAAATCGATGGTGTTATTCTTAAACAGATGATCATATCAGGTACTAATAATCTTTATAATAATTATCCTGAAGTTGATGCATTAAATGTTTTTCCAGTTCCTGATGGTGATACTGGAACAAATATGAACTTAACTCTTTCTTCTGGAACTAGAGAGATTTCTAATTTGGATATTGAATCTATTGATGAAGTCGCTAAAGTATTCTCTAGAGGTCTTCTTATGGGGGCAAGAGGAAATTCTGGAGTTATTCTTTCACAAATTTTCCGTGGATTTGCCCAGGGATTAAAAGGAAAGAGTTCTGCTACTGCTCAAGACTTAGCTGATGCGTTTGCTTTAGGTAAGCAAGTTGCTTATAAAGCTGTTATGAAGCCAGTTGAGGGAACAATACTTACGGTAGTTAGAGAAAGCACACAGGCTTTACTTGATAATGTCACCGAAGATATGCCTATTGATGAAGTATTTGACTTATTATATAAAGAAGCTTGCGAATCTTTAAAGAGAACACCTAATTTGCTTCCAGTGCTTAAGGAATCTGGTGTTGTTGATAGTGGTGGTGCAGGTTTCTGTAAAATTCTTGAAGGATTTTCTTTAGCACTGCATAATAAGATTGTTGAAAGAAATATGCCTGATGTTGTCGAATCTTCAGATATCATTGAAGAAGATGACGAGTTAGAAACTGAGCTTCCAACCCAATATTGTGTTGAATATATATTAGATTTAAGTAAAAATCCAAAATTATCTAGAAAGAAAATATTTTCATCAAATAGATTTTTAAGTGTTTTGAGTTCTCACAGTAAATCATTGTTTACAAGAAAAGAAGATAATCAAATAAAGATACATCTTCATACTGATTGTCCAGGAAATATATTGACATATTCTCATCAATTTGGTGAGTTTAGGATGTTAAAAATTCAAAATATCGCTGTTGAACACACTCATTTATTGAAGGATGAGATCGTAAAGAAAAATGAAGAAGAATCAAAGCCAAAAGAATTTGGATTGATTGCTGTTGGTGTTGGACAAGGAATAGTTGATTTTTTTAAGGATTTAAATTGTGATTATATCGTTTCAGGTGGACAAACTATGAATCCTTCTACCGAAGACTTTGTTAAAGCGATAAAAGAGATTAATGCAAAGAATATATTTATTTTACCTAACAACTCAAATATTGTAATGGCAGCTACACAAGCCTGTGATGTTGTAGATGGAGTTAATGCAGTTGTTATTCCAACTAAAACTATACCACAAGGATTAGTAGCAGCGATGATGTATAATCCATCTGTTGATTTTGAAGCAAATTTCGCTGAAATGAGTGAAGCTATAAAGTCTGTTAAAACAGGACAAATTACATTTGCAATTAAAGATACATCGGTTGATGGAGTAGAAATACATAAAGATGATTATATTGGTATAATGGATAAAACAATTGTGACAAGTTGTAAAGAAAGAATGGAAGCTTTAAAACAAATCTTAAATAAAATGATTGATTCTGATTCTTCTATCATTACATTAATTGTTGGCGAAGATGTAACGAATGAAGAAAAAGAACAAGTTGCCAAATATTTAGAAGAAACTTATTCAAATTCATGTGATATTGATATTAAGGATGGACTTCAACCAGTTTATTCTTACATTATAGGTGTTGAATAATACCTATATGGGGCTGTAGCTCATCTGGAAGAGCATCTCGTTCGCAACGAGAAGGTGGCGAGTTCGAGGCTCGTCAGCTCCACCATATGTTAAATATAAAACTCATTGTTTATTTAGTTGAACAATGAGTTTTTTAAATAAAAAAATTGATAACACCAACTAAGTCGTTAGTGTTATCAATTAAGTATTAAACTTGGCAAGGACGATAAATTTTGATACAATGCACACCCCTAGTGGTTTTTGTGTCATTTTTGCGCACACCATTGTAGTGCTATAATCGTTAAATCGTGGCAAATCATTATTTTGTCTAGGTAATCATTAAATTGTGCCATACTTTGCCAATGTCGGCAAATGTTTTAAAGCACCAACAAACCCTCGAAATAAATAAAAAAAGCCAACACATGCCCTGAAATCGCCCTTAAAAGCAAAGATTTGGCCCGTATTGGCGTAAAAGGGCAAGAAAAAAGTAATGACACAAATCGTTAAACATGTAAATGTTTTTGTATCATTACTTATGTTTTCTAATGGTGCGGCCAGAGAGACTTGAACTCTCATGACAATGTCATACGCCCCTCAAACGTACGCGTCTACCAGTTTCGCCATGGCCGCATAGGAATGAAATGAGATGGCGGAGCAAGAGAGACTTGAACTCTCGCGCCAGTTGCCCGACCTACATCATTAGCAGTGATGCCCCTTCACCAACTTGGGTATTGCTCCGTTAATTCATTACCTTAGATATTATGAAGTTTTTCATTATAAATGTCAAGAATAATAAAATGTGTATTGTTGATCATTGATAATATCATAATAATCTTAAATTCGGTTGTACAGTCGATTATGAACCTTATTTTAACATAACTCTCAAACTCATGTTCAGTAGGTTCGGTTCTTACCTTTGTACAATACCTACTTATTTTAACATAACTCTCAAACTAACTCACCCGTCACGCATCCAGTTCCAATGTACAATACCTACTTATTTTAACATAACTCTCAAACCTATTGCATCAACAACATATGAAATTGGAAAGTACAATACCTACTTATTTTAACATAACTCTCAAACTAACTAGTCTCAGTTGTCCAGCCTTCAGTCGTACAATACCTACTTATTTTAACATAACTCTCAAACCGTTCCTACTCGAACTATTTGGAGCGAATTGTACAATACCTACTTATTTTAACATAACTCTCAAACACAACAAAGAGGAGGTTGATATCAATCCTAGTACAATACCTACTTATTTTAACATAACTCTCAAACATTTGACGGCTGATGCCGAGGGCATAATAGGTACAATACCTACTTATTTTAACATAACTCTCAAACGCGATACATACGCTAGATCTGTCTTAGAGAAGTACAATACCTACTTATTTTAACATAACTCTCAAACCTCCCCACGTTCAGTATTACTCTTGACCGGTACAATACCTACTTATTTTAACATAACTCTCAAACGCTGTTGCACAAGATTTTAATCGTTTCATTGTACAATACCTACTTATTTTAACATAACTCTCAAACTAGTTATATTGGCCATCGCGCAACCGGTCGGTACAATACCTACTTATTTTAACATAACTCTCAAACAAACA
>CAOSOP010000099.1 GCA_948525355.1 uncultured Bacilli bacterium
GTACAATCCAAAGGTGTATTTAGGTACTAGTCAGACCATCGCTAGAAACTGGAATTACGACCGTCAAACCGGCATAAATTACCCCTCAATCTGGCCGGAAGTGAAGCCGCAAAAAGGCGAAGCAAACAAAAAAGTGAAGCATCAGTTTACTTCACTTTTTACACTTTATTGAATATTGGTCATTAGTTGAAGAACCGTATCAAATCCTTTTTCTGCTGCAATGGTTGCTGGTGTAACACCATTATTATCGGCATGATTGTAGTTAGCACCTTTTTTTATTAAATAACGTGCTGTTTCTTGAGCACCCCATAGTAAGCAGTAGTGTAATGCAGTTCTTCCTTTTTGATCTACGCAATTTACATCAGCACCAGCTTTTACAAGTTCTTTTACAATATTTTTGCTATATGGTTGGTCAGCGGCTAAAATTAAAGGAGTTCTACCGTAGTTATCTTTATGATTTAAATCAACTCCAGCCTCAATGAAAATATGTTGTGCTTGTTCGATGAAAGTAAAATCATCAAATTGAAGTAGCATAAGTGGCGTTAGACCATCATTACGTGGAATGTCGAGATTCTTTAGAGATTTTAATATTTCTATCCTATCTTTTTTTACAAGTTCTCTATCATTATAGCTGGATCCTAATGAACTTTTCTTTACTATTAAGTGTGCTGCTGTTTCACCATCGACATTTTTAATCGTATCATCTGCACCATGATTCATCAAGGTTTTAACACATTCAACACAATACATTTCGCATGCACACATAAGAGGAGTATTTCCAGCTTTAGCGGGAGCATCTTGCGTAATGTTTATATCTGCACCCATCTCTATCATTCTTTCTAGCATTTTGTCATGACCATGACTCGCAGCAGTATGAACCGCAGATACACCTCGATTATCTAAAAGTGTCATAGAGTCAACTGAGAAGAGTTTTGTCGCTTCTTCATAAAACGGTAAATCCTCTTTGTTAGTTCTGCTTCGACTAGATTGTTTTGCAAGCATATTTATAGGTGTTTCTTGGTTTATAATTGCAGAATTAATATCAACACCTAATTCAATAAGTTTTTTTATAGGTTCTATATCAAACAGTAAATCAAAGACCTTATCACGGAAACACCATATTCTGCCACCGCTACTATATATTTGATAGAAATCAAACTTGGCGTCAGCAATTAAATCAAGAATCGAGCAACTATCATCAGATTTAAGAGCATTATGCATAAGATTCGCTATATATCCAACTTCGTCGTCGTCATCTTCATCGATTAATTTAATTAGCCTTTTTAAAAAATAGAGAGCGGGTTGGAGCTTGTCGATATCTTCTTTAAAAAAACCGAATACACGATATGAAATTTGATAAAGTTCAGATGCTTTTAAATTTTCGTATTTGGATTCACCAATAGCACCATTTTCTTTGAATGCAAGTGATAATGAAGAATATTCCATTTGTTCGGACAGCTCTAATGGTGTTTTTCCTTTTGACCCTTTAATATTCACTAACTCTTTTATCGAAGCGAGTCTTAGTGCAGCAGTATAGTTGCAGTTATTCAATGCAAGTGTGAGCAATGTGTCACCTTCGCTTGTTCTATATTCAGTATCAATTCCTCTACTTAAAAGTTCATCTATCATCATAGCAGACACTTTATTCGCGTGAGAAGAAAGAATCATAATTATAGGAGTAACTCCTTCATCATTAGGTTCGTTATGATTATTGCCAAGTAATTTAACAATATGCTTAACTTGATTATATGTCTTGTCAACAGTGCTATAGTAATAATCTAAACCTGTTACATCTTTTGCAACCATGTGCCAGCACGTTCTGTTATGAGAATCTTTTTTCATAACATCTGCACCAGAATTAATCAATAACTCAACCATTTTAAAGTTTCTTCGACAACAAGCGACCATTAGAGGAGTTATCAAAGATTCATTGTTATTTATATCAATTTCAATCTTTCTATCTATAAGACTTTTTACAGCATCAAATAGATTATGATGAACCAATAAATGGAATAGAGTATATTTCTTTTTTCCAACAGGAGAAGAAAAGGCGTTTACATCAGTTTCTTTTACAAGATTAGTTATTTCAGCTATTTCCTCTTCTTTGAAAAGATAATAAGCCATCAAATCTGAAACATTATTTTCTTCCCACCATGGAACGAATCTCAGGCTATTGCGACCTTCTTCAGCTGATTTTAAAAGCTTTGTTGTTAATTCTTCTAAGTTCATTCCAAAATACCTTAATTTTCTGCACCAGCAGTGATAAGTTTTTCAACAATATCATTAAATCCGCCTTCAGTTGCATAGTATAATGCCGTATGTCCTTCTAAGTCAGTATAAGTAACATCTGCATCATTATTAATTAATTCACCAACGATATAGTTATATCCTTCTCTTGCGGCAATGATTAATGCAGTTTCACCCAATTGATTTCGATCATTGATTTTTGCACCATTTTTTAATAAAACCTTAACAAGTCTTTCGTTGCCGTTTTGAGCAGCATAATGAAGAGGAGTGCAATCACCTTGTCCACAAATATTTGGATCGGCATTATTTTCAAGTAAAATTTCAGCGATAAGTAAATTATCTTCATGTGCAGCTACTAATAGTGGTGTAGACTTTTCATCGTTACGCGCATTAATATCATATTTACCACTAGCAAGCATTGTTTTAACTATTTCACTTTGACCATTGTA
Organism: uncultured Bacilli bacterium; assembly: GCA_948525355.1. GTDB lineage: Bacteria > Bacillota_I > Bacilli_A > RFN20 > CAG-288 > CAG-345. The sequence goes on from CAOSOP010000099.1 coordinate 2,697, forward strand.
GCAAGCTTGGTGAAGTTGTGTGTTTCCAAAAGAATCAGTTGTCTCTAAAACATCACTTTGTACATGATTAATTACTTGTACTAAACCAAACGCATCAGCATAGTCAATGGCTGTGTGTCCTGAATTATCTGCGATGTTAACATCTGCTCCAAAATCTATTAAAAACTTAGCACCATCAGCTTTCTTAGCTTCAATGGCATAGATTAGAGGAGTTTTTCCTTGTTTATCTGTAGCATTTATATCTGCACCAGCGTCTAAAATGAGTTGAAGTACTTCTTTATGTCCTGATTTTGCCGCAAAGTGTAGTGGCGTTATGCTTTGGTTAGAAATAATTGATGCGTTTGCACCTTTATCTAAGAGCATTTTAACGATATCTTTATATCCTTTTGCACAAGCAAAGTGAAGAGGAGCAAAACCATCTTCATTGACAGCATCTACATTGATTCCTTCTTTTTTTAAAAAAGCAATTACAACACCTTTTTGACCATTTTGACATGCTTTAAGCAATAATTTTTCCATCTTTACCTCCATATTTTTGTCAAATTTCTTATTTGATATTGTATCGCTTAATGATAACCTATGTCAAGGTTGGTGAAGGATATATAAATACATAAAAAGCTTTTAAATGAGCATTGTATTAGACATAAAAAATTATATAATTTAAAATAAATGAAAAAGGAGAATGTATGGAAAGAAAACTAATTGTAATTGAAGAAAATTGCCCACAAAATCATCAATGTCCATCAGTCAAGGTATGTCCTGTTGGTGCATTACGACAGATTGATAATTCTGCACCTGTTGTTGATTATGAAAAATGTATTAAATGTGGAAAGTGTTCAAAGACATGCCCAAAACAGGCATTAGTTCTTAAAGAATTCATTGAACTATAGAATGTTAGAGCAAATTGATTGAAATATATATTGTCATTTGCTAATCTTTATTAGTCGATTTGAAATTATATTTATTGAATACTAATTCTTGTTCGACTTATATTAATAGGAGGAGAGTATATGAAAAAATTGAAATTTTATAAGTGTAATCATTGTGGCAATGTTGTTTTAAAATTAGTTGACAAAGATGTTCCTGTATATTGCTGCGGTGAAGAAATGGAAGAATTAACAGCGAATACCAAGGAAGCTTCATTAGAAAAACATTTGCCAGTTGTATCAATAAATGGAAATGTAATTGATGTAAAAGTTGGAAGTGTTGCACATCCAATGGAAGAAGTTCATTATATAGGGTTTATTGCTTTAGAAACAGAAAATGATTACAGAGTTGTAAGCCTTACATATGGCATGTCACCTGAAGCAAAATTCTTATTGACAGATAGCAAGCCTATTGCAGTTTATGAGTACTGTAATTTGCATGGGCTATGGAAGACTGAATTAAATTAATATGTTAGTTATTAGTTCCTACTTGTAGGAACTTTTTAATTTCTCACCCCAACTTCCCACTCCACCATCGAACGAGCCCCCTTCGGGGCGAGTGAAGATGGTGGAGTGGGAAGTGGGGTACCTGCACGATATGATTTC
>CAOSOP010000100.1 GCA_948525355.1 uncultured Bacilli bacterium
TCCACCGCCTCGTCCTTCGCCTGGGGCTGCGGACTCGGGGGTGCGATAGGAGGTGTGGGCGAGATTGCAACGAAATGAAAAACTCGTAAGTGTTGATAAAACTAATTTTATAATGGTCTCGCTAACTTAAGTTATCATTTATTCTAGTATAAAGTTTTATCATCCTTTACTTTTAATGACAACTTAAATATTTTTTTTGACAACTAAAACTATTGCATGCATGTTTTTCTTTTGGTATTCTTTAGGCAGGAGGAAAAAATATGAATAAGAATATTGATTTAAAGAAAAGGTTTGATGAATTAATGAAGCGCGAGGGTCTAAGTCAGATTGGCTTATTAGTAAGAATCTTTAATGAATTAAAAAAGATGAATCCAAGTAGTAGAAAGTATGAAGACCCATACAAATTGGCAGATAAGGAAAAAAGCAATTTTAATAACGCTTTAAGTGGAAAGCGTCCAATACCTAAGGAGTATTATTTACCTATTGAACATATATTTGGACTTTCAATGTATAAGATTCTACATGTTGAGAAATTAAAAAATGATTTTGTGAATTACGGCATTAGATATGCTGCATTTACAGACTCTTTAGAAGAGTATATACGCTTAGATAGTGAACTAGAAACACCATGGGGACCTATAATAAAAAATCCAGATGAGTTTGGAAAAGGTATATTAGATTATATCTATAATTATAAATCTGTTAATGGGCTGATATATATTTCTGATAACCACAGTTTTGTGTATGACTTTTTCAGAGAGTCTTGTAATGTTTTTTATTTTTCTAATCATAAGAATGCGATTAATAATCTTGTTGAAATCTGTTGCTCAAAGAATAGTGGAATTGCATTTGAAAAAGTATTCGATTTTAAAAGTGTATATAGATCATATAAATGTGGAATTGGTTTAGAGAAGAGTGATATTATTAGTGAAAAGAATATTAAACAAATGATCGATGCAAAAGAAGTGTTTAATGTTCTATTTAATCTTATTAATATGAATTTTACTGAAGTTAACAAAGGAATTTTGGCAGAAGAATTTGAGCTGAATCTATTAAATCCTTTGCTGTTTTACGTCGTTAATTATGCACTTAAGTCATATGGCGAATATAGAGAACAAATAAAAGCGTTATTAAAATTTGGTATAGATTATAATGATGAACAGATAAAAAGGATTGATCAGTTAATATCTAATGGAACTGATCTTAGACTTGATGATAAAGGATTGGTTTATAGTGGAAGCACTTTATACGGAACTGTGTTTACCTATACGCTTGAAAGTCAATATGACTTTGATTTAGAAACTGAAAAGTTGCTTAATAAATTAAATTCTCAACTAAATCAAATTAAGTTCAGTGAAAAGAAGTTATTAGGTGGTTATTCTGGAAAAAGGGTTAGAATTCAGAACGGAAGAATAATTAAGCAACATAATGATAATCCAAACGAATATGATTTCCTTAAATTAATGTCTGAAAGAGGAGTTGTTGGAATACCTCATTTATATAAAACAGAAAATGGTTTAGATGAATTTGAGTATTTTCATGGTAATGTGCAGTCATATGTATCAGAAATTGATGATGACAAAATTGAGCAAGTTTTGAAAAAAGTAAAAGAGTTGAATGCAATAAGTAAACAGCACTTAAATAATAATAAAGTTTATGTTCATGGTGATTTATCGCCGATGAATGTCGTGTTTAGCTTTGATGATAAGCTCCAAGGAATAATTGATTGGGACTCAACTAAGATCGGAAATGAGTGGGAAGATTTTATTTATATTGCATGGACTTGGCTTAATATAGGTTCGTATAGCAGAAATAATGAAAACATTTTTAAAAAGCTTTTAAAAATGATAGATATCTATGAACCAGATGAAGAGTTTAAAAAGGATTTTTCAAATAAGATGCTTGAAGTAATGAATAAAAGAATTGAAGAAACACCTAAAGATAACCCTAACTTTGAAAGAATATTTCAGTGGGTTGGATGGAGCAAAGTTTGGGTAGAACTCTATCATGAGAAAATAAAAGAAAGGATAGGTTAAAGATGAACATATTAAAAAAATCGTTTAAAAACTTTAAGAAGTTTAATTTTGTATTATTCTTCTCATTATGTGCAATGTCTTTAGTGCCAGCAGTGTATGGTATTATTAGAACATATATTTTATCAGCAAATATTCCATCAGCTGAGTTTGATATCTTAGGGCAAATGGAGTGGTTTGATTTAATTAATGAAACATTATTAGCATTCCTAACAATTCCTTTATATTCAGTTCTTAATAAAACATTGATAAATAAAAAAGATGAATTTGGAAAATATGCTTTCAAAGGATGCTTTATATCTTTCTTAGTATATCTGGTTTTTGCAATAGTTGTATATTTTACGGGTGAATATATGATTAGGGCTATGGAAGTACCTAGTGAAAGTATTTCTAGTACAAGAACTTACCTACAGTTAGAAACAATTGCATTCAGTATAGGGTTTCTAGTTAGCTATAGTAATGTTGTTTTCGTAGTTTTAGAAAAAAAGAAATATATAATAATTAGTTTAATATTAAGGTTACTTGTTACGATTGCGTCTGATTTCTTTCTTATTCCTAATTTTGGCGTTAATGGTGTAGCATTTTCAAACATATTAATAAATGGACTTCTTGCTATAATTATATTTGCAATAATGTTTTTCTTAGGTGATATAAAAGTTTCATGGTTTAAGAAGCAAGATTTAAGTTACGGCAAGATGTGGTTAAAAGAGGGACTTTTCTCAGGACTACAATCTTTTATTGATAATTTCATTTACATTGTTATGATTGCAAAGATGGTTAATTTAGTTGCGGAACAAGGAAATTATTGGATTGCTAATGATTTTATTTGGACATGCTTATTAATTCCGGTACTAGCATTATCTGAAGTAATAAAGGCGGATTGTAAAAAAGGGTATAGTGGATTGTTTCAAGGGAATTACTATCTTATTATAGCGTTTATTACAATAATATGGTTAATAACAATGCCAACATGGATTTTGTTTTTTCAATATGTTGAAGGGTTAGAGAATTATAAAGAGATTAATACCATTGTTATGAAGTTATTTGTTTTCTATATATTTTATTCTTTGACAGTCGTTCCAGATAGCATATTTGTAGGTTTGGGAAAAATGAAATATTCTTTTATTAATTCACTTATGATTAACCTTGTTTATTATGGATTATTTTTTATCTTATACAAAACCAATTCTATAGTATTTACTATGGATGTAATTATATTGATGTTTGGCTTTGGAATGGTTGCTCACGAAGCTATAAGCATAGTTGAGGAAAAAGTGTTTTTGAGAAAGGAGATGAAAAAATATGAAATATCTATTCTTTGATATTGAATGTTCTAATTGCTATGACAAAGAAGGAAAAATTTGTGAGTTCGGATACACTATATTAAATGAACAAGGAGAAAAAGAATTTCCTACATATTATGAAAGAATAAAGGCAAGGCTTGAAGATAATAATAATATTATAATTGGATTTTCAGCCGAAAATGACTTGCAATATCTAAGCTATACTTGTAGTAGATACGGGTTAGATATGATTCATTTTAAATGTTATGATATACAAAAAATAAATTCTATCATTAATGGAGAAAAAAATAAGAGAAGCTTGAAAAATATTTTTATAGAAATGTTTGGACATAATGAGTATATTAAGTATAAAGCACATTGTGCAAAATACGATGCTGAAATGGTAAGCAAAATATTTATAGAATTATGCAATAGAAAGAAACTTAGTTTAAAACAATTTTTAGAAGAGTATAAAAGTTGTATGATAGATTCTATAGAATACCTTAATAGTATAAAAAATAAAAGTCATAGAAAAGCTAACAGAAACAAATGGCGTAAACTATGTAAGGAGATGATAGACTCTTCAGAGCAAACACCCATACAGAAAACGATGACTATTTCTAGTTGTTTTTATGATGATAATAATCTATTTAAAGAATTAGTCTTACTTGTAAAAAAGTTAAAATTAGTTCCAGTAAAAAAAGTGGAAGAAGCAGAAATTGCTGTATGTGTTGATGAAATTGATTTGAATAGGTTGAACATAGAGTTAGGTGATAAATATGCAATAAAGTTAATGACTTTTGTTGAATATAAAAAAACTATATACTGTGAAAATGCAGTTGAAATATAAAATTACTCGCCTCCACCTCCTATTCCACCCCCGAGGACGTGACCCCCGGGAACGGCCGAG
>CAOSOP010000101.1 GCA_948525355.1 uncultured Bacilli bacterium
GAAAAATACCCCGAAATTTGGCCCGAAGTGAAGCCGCAAAAAGGCGAAGCCAACATTAGTTTGCAATAGTATAAATGCTATGTTGGCTAAAGTTTAAGTTGTAATATTTTTTCTTTAAATGTAGTTTAATTTAATGTATAATTTTTTATAGGAGCGATACATGAAAATTTTGAAAAAGTTTTGCAATAACATAAAGCCTTTAAATCTTTTATTTCTGACTATCGGTGGAATAATTAATGCTATTGGTGTTACATTATTATTAAGTCCATCAGGTCTTTTGGATAGTGGGTTTTCTGGTACTGCTTTATTGTTAAACTCTGCTTTTTCGGTTGTTCCTCTGTCTGCTTTTTTAATTATATTGAATTTTCCTTTTTATATTTTTGCGGTTAAAAAAATAGGCTGGCAATTTATGTTTTATTCTTTATATGCCATTTCAATTTATTCTTTATTTGCTTTTGTTTTTAAGGATATATTAAAACTAAATGATTTGTGTGAAGGTAAAGGATTATTTGCACAACTTGTTGGTGGCGATATTGATATTTTATTATCGGCTGTATTTGGTGGACTTTTATCCGGTATTGGTAGTGGTATTACTATTAGATATGGTGGAGCGTTGGATGGTGTAGAAGTTTTGGCAGTTATGTTTTCAAAGTTTATAGGAATAACGGTTGGAACTTTTGTTATGATTTATAATGTTATTTTGTATTCTGCAGCAGCAATTGTTAATCAAAGTTTAACGGAACCTTTATATTCTATTATTTCCTATTTTGTTGGCATTAAAACAATAGACTTGTTGGTTGAAGGTTTAGATAAGGCAAAACAAGTAATGATTATTACTACAATGCCAGATGAAATTTGTAATGATTTGTCGGCTCAATTTGGTAGAGGATTGACGATAATTAATGCTAAAGGATATTATTCTCAACAAGAAAAAACTGTTATTTATTGTATTGCTAATAGATTTGAAATAGGAAGAATTAAAAAAGTAATCAATTCTATAGATTCGAATGCTTTTGTCTCTATTACTGAGACATCAGAAACTATAGGAAGAAAGAAGCCTAATAAGCGATACAAAGCTATTGAAAACGCAATTAATCAAACTACTGAAGTAACTCCAGAAAATTATCCAGTTATTGAGAATGAGGAAGTTAAGCTCAAAGAAGTTGCTACTGATAAAGCTGCTGAAAAAAATAAAACTGAAGCAAATGATACAAATAAAAATGAAGAGCACATCTAGATGTGCTCTTCATTGTATATGCAAAGATATATCTTTGCTTCTTCTTTAGTTCCACCACCATGAAGTCCTTTCATAATGAAGTCATCATTGATGCTGAAGGATTTATTGCTTTTCGCTACTAACAAGTAATCACCGATAATCTTATCAAATAGTGGATGCCTATTTACTTTAGGACCGAATAGTTCTTGTTCAATAACTTCATCCTTAGTAAATATGTTGAAATCATTTTTATAGTAATTTTTATATAATTGAATGAATTGTTTTCTATTTTCTTCTTTGACAATAAATGATGCAGCACGAGGTTCGACAGCTAGATATCCATCAATTAGTTTTAATAATTCTTCTTGATGGTCACAAGGAATAGAATCGACCATATCGTGATCAGCAATAGATATTATCAATACATCTTGATGTCTTTTACAAAATGATTCTAGACTATCGTTTATGCTACTGATCATTTTACCGACTTTTTCTGAATTTGTGCCTTCTTCATGCATTAAAGAATCAGGTTGGGTGAAATAAGCATATACGAAGTCATGCGTTTCTAATTCTTTATCAACTTCTTTCATAAATGATTCTGGGTCATTGGTTTCAAGTTTAAAACTAAAAATCAACGTCGCTAACTCTTTACCATATTTATCATTAATAATTTGAATTATATTTTTATATGGTAGTATTTCATCTATACGTGGTGAATGTGTTTCAAATGAATGAACGATTGTTGAAGAAAAAGTTGTGCAAACAGTATCATTTGTTCGAGTCCACCAACCGAGGTAGGCTGTTTCAGAAGGGTAAAGACTTGAAAGAAATGCTGTAGTTGAAGCTACTGTTGTAGGAGGAAATACAGCATCGATTTTTTTAAATCTGTTTTTATAAATAAACTTTGCTTCTTTTTTGTATTTTTTTAGAGTTTTTGCACCAAAAGCATCAAAAAGAAAAACAACGAGTTTAGCGTGCTTTTTTGTATCAAGAATAGCATCTAGCGGATTATATGATTCGTGAATTGGTTTAATACCGTAATGTCTAAGTATCGATGAAGAAATGTTTACTAGACATGAGTTTTTATTAAATCTATACATCTATCCTCCTATAAGTGAAAGAATATCATTTAACTCTTCTTCGTTAAATTTATAATACTCTCCTTGTTTTAAATTATAATTAGTATAACTATATTTATCAATGTTTAATCTGTCTAGTTCAAGTACTTCTAAATTAAAGGCGTGGAATATTCTTTTTATTTCATGATATTTGCCTTCAGACAAGGTTATTTTAGCCGAATCATCGCTGATTATTTCTAATTCACAGGGAAGAGAAAACTCACCTTTGCCAATATCAATAGGTCTTTTGACAGCTTCGACCATAGCAGGAGTTATTTTGTGATTGACTTTTACAAAATAAGTTTTATTAATGCTGTTTTTTGGATGAGTAAAATAGTTTACTAGCTTCCCATTAGTCGTAATAAGAAGAGTTCCAGTTGTATCAACATCAAGTCGACCAACTATTTTAAGTTTTTTAAATAACTCAGATGGTAAAAGATTTAATATTGATGGATATAGTTCATCTATATTGGAGCATATATAGTCCTTTGGTTTGTTAATTAAAAAGACAGCTTCCTCTTCATAAGAAATAAGTTGGTCATTGTAGAATACTTTTTCTTTTAATGGATCAAAACTGAATGAAGGGTTTTTTATCACTTCAGAATTAACTTTTATAAATCCATGCTTAATTAAAGTTTTAACATGACTTCGCGTGCCAAAATTCGCATCAGCTAAAAACTTATCTAGTCTCACTTTGCTCATCTACTTCAATGTTTTCTTCTTTAATATCTTCATTTGTTGGAGGAGTTGTATTTTTCATCTTTTTCTTTGAATAAAAATAAATCCATAGTGATATTAACACACCAACAATGAACGAAATAACCCCTAGTGATATATGGGTTAATAAATTAAAATTGCTTTGGAATAATGTATCTTTTGTTGAATAGAATATTGCAAATATGGATCCAACCACTAATCCGTTTATTGCCATATATGTCATATATTTATATTTTTTTAATAAGAAGTTCATTAGTTTTGAAATTAAGAAGAATCCAATAATAACTCCGATACCAAATAATCCTAATACTAATAAATTGAAAAGAACATTATTAAAATTAAGTAAGTCAGTTAAAATGTTTAATATAGGATTGAAGAAACCAAGTATCATCAGTAACATACTTCCAGAAATTCCTGGAACAGAAAGAGCACATGAAGCTACTATACCAACCAAGATGATAACAAAGTACATATATACTTCCATAGTGTTAGATAAATTTACATCTCTTCCAGAACTTATAAAGCATAGAACAATAGGAACAGCTATTGAAATAATAAATGGAACGATTCCAATAGGTTTTAGTTCTTTTTTTACATTGTCAAATAGGCTGGGAAAACTACCTAAAATAAAACCAACAAATAACATTATAGTTGGGAACGGAAAATACTCCAATGCTTTTTTTAAAGGATAAACCATTGCTACTAATCCTAAAATTATCCCTAGGATTATTGGCCATAAATATGATAAGGACTTAATAAAATGCTTTCTCAAATTACTTATTGATTCAATTATTTTATCGTATACATTTAGTATTACTGCAAGTGTACCCCCACTTACACCAGGAACGATACAAGCGATACCAATTGCCATTCCTTTTAATATATTAAGGCCCCAAGTTTTCACATTTTTCATATTATTTATTCTATCATTCGTACTTTCTTCTATGCAAGTATATTATATTTACTTATATATGATGTATATTACTCACCCCCACTTCCTACACCGCTCCCGAATCCGTAGCCGTAGGCGGAGGAGGAGGGAG
>CAOSOP010000102.1 GCA_948525355.1 uncultured Bacilli bacterium
ACATCGAAAAATACCCCGAAATTTGGCCGGAAGTGAAGCCGCAAAAAGGCGAAGCCAACTAATATATTTTAGTTTTCATTAGAACTGAACAATCTTACAGCCTCTACGGCCCTATGATATCTATCAATTTTCTTTTGTCTTAATTCTTCTTTCATATTAGTAATGAATATCTTTGATTTATTATTTAAAAAGCTTAAGTTATTCAATTTAAAAATACCTTTATTTAGGCCAACCAATACTGCAGCACCTAATGATGTTATTTCTATTTCTTCTTTTCTAAATAGTGTTGCATTTAATATATCCGATTGAAATTGCATCATATAATCATTTGATGCTGCTCCACCATCTACAAATAGTTTATAATCTGTAATCCCTGTATCTTCCTTCATAGCATTTAATACATCACACGCTTGAAATGCGATTCCTTGAAGGACAGCTTTACACATATCATTTTTATCTGTTCCACGTGACAATCCTAAAAATGCCCCTTTGCATTTGTCATCCCAATAAGGTGTACCTAAACCATTAAAAGATGGAACAAAGTATATTTCATCATCTGTACTCTTTTCTGCACATATCTTGGTATCAGAGCTCTTTTCAATTAAATTTAAATTATCTCTCAACCATTGTACTGCCGCTCCTCCAATAAAAACCGAACCCTCAAGAGCATAATATAGTTTTCCTTCATGTTTTAAAGCTATTGTAGATAGAAGACCGTTATTAGATCTATAAAGCCTATTACCTGTATGAAGTAAGCAGAATAATCCTGTTCCATAAGTAACTTTTATACCACCTAACTCATTTATTCCATGTCCTAGAAGTGCTGATTGTTGATCACCAGCAACACCACATATTTCTATATTGCCATAAGAAAACTTTTTAGTTATTCCAAATGAGTCTGTTGAATTTCTAATTTCAGGTAACATTCTTAAAGGTATATTAAAAATTTTGAGCAATTCTTTATCATAATCACCAGTATTGATATTTACTAATTGTGTTCTACATGCGTTGGTAACATCAGTTGCAAATACCTCACCATCAGTCAGTTTATAAATAAGCCATGTATCTATTGTACAAAATAAAACATCACCATTTTCTGCCTTTTCTTGAAGATCGTATTTATCAAGAAGAAATCTTATCTTTGTTGAAGAAAAATAAGGTGATAGTGGAAGTCCAGATAACTGGCTAATAACTTCTTTATATGGTTCATACTGTTTCAATAAAAAACTAGTTTCATTGCTCTGCCATACTATTGCCTCTGTTAAAGGAAGCATTGTATTTTTATCAACCAATAATGTCGTCTCTCTTTGATTAGTTATTCCTAAGCCGATAACATCTTTGGCAGTAATATTCATTTTAACAAATACTTCATTTATGCAATCTAAAGCCGCAATGTATATTTCCATAGGATCTTGATTAACGCAGTCATGCTTTGGATAAAAACAAGTTAAAACTCGACATGCAGACATTATTTTCTTTCCACTAGTAGTAAACAAGCTTGCTCTACAAGATGTTGTTCCACTATCTAGTGACAGCAAATACTTCATACACTATCTTCTGCCACTTTCATCAGCTAAAGCCTTTAAGTGTTCGCTAAGGCTTTTAGTAAATACTTTTTTGTTTAATCTATAAGTCCAGTTTGTACCAAGTGTTCCTGGAGTATTAATCCTTGCTTCACCACCTTGATGTAAAATGTCCTGTATTGTTACAATAACCAAATCAGCATTAGAACGATAAAGAGTTCCGATCATTGTATCAATGATATTATCAACACTATCAATGTGCAAATACTCTTTCATAAATCCGTGTAATGAAGGATTCTCTTTTATAAAATTAGCAATCGTATCATTGTCATGTGTACCAATATATGCTACACAGTTTTTTTCATAGTTGTGTGGTAAGAATGCATTAGAATAGCCTGAATCAAAAGCAAATTCATAAACCTTCATTCCCGGCCATCCAGACTGGTTTTTGAGTTCAATGACACTATTTGTTAATAGACCTAAGTCTTCTGCAATAAACTGCATCGTAGGTGCTGCTTCTTTCAAAGCGTTGATAAGGTTTATTCCTGGCCCTTTTAACCACTCACCAACTCGAGCAGTCTTTTCACCGCTTTTTACTGACCAATATTCATCTATTCCTCTAAAATGATCTATGCGCAAAGAGTCGAATAATTCAGCACATTTTTTAACTCGATAACGCCACCAAGCATAATTATCCTTGGACATTTTATCATAATCATATAAAGGATTACCCCATAATTGTCCATCAGCAGAAAAATAATCTGGCGGTACACCGGCAACTGTGGTCGGTCTTCTATTTTCATCTAACTTAAATAAATCTGGATTAGACCAGACATCACTAGAGTCTAAAGCTACATAAATTGGTATATCACCAATAATATATACTCCATGCTTATTTGCATACGATTTAAGCTTTAAATATTGTGAAAATGCTAAATACTGCAAAAATACCCAAAAGTAATACTCTTCATCATAGTTCTTCTCTATTTTACTAACTAATTCTGCACTATGATAACGATACTCGTCAGACCATTCTTGCCAACTATTGCCATCATTAAGTCCTTTTAAAACCATAAAGCAAGCATAGTCCTTTAACCATTCCTTATTCTTTTTAATAAACTTTTCAAGTTTAGGCTTTATATTCATGTTCAAAGCATTTTGATAGGCTTTGCGCAACAATTTAAATCTTTCTATATAAAGTTTTCCATAATCAATGTACTGATTAAACTGCTCACACGCGACATCTTCTTTAGTTAAATAGTTAAGCTTAATTAATCCATCTAAATCAATAAAATATGGATTAAGTGCGAAAGCAGAAAAAGACTGATATGGAGAATCACCATATGAAGTTGGATTTAATGGCAGTAATTGCCAATAACTATGACCAGACTTCTGCAAAAAATTAATGAAATCTCTACTTTCCTTTCCAAATGAACCTATACAATACTTAGAAGGTAAGGAAAATATAGGCATCAAAATACCACAACTACGTTTCATATACATTTAACCTCAATAAAATATTATCAAATTTTATAATTATTTACAACTCAACAAATATCAAATACCTTTAGATAATTAGGCTCAATGAATAAAACATTTCCTAATCGCAATAAAATCGTTCGTAAATAATTATCATCATTATCTTCACATAGCAAACATACACTCTCATACCTAAATATAAAGTATTTGCTCTCGCCATCTTCACTACGCAAAGATATTCTTCCATTTAGAATTCTTAAATCATTTCTTTCCCTATCACTTTCGCTTAGTACATTTAAAATTTCATCAAACTCAATAGGTCTTATCCAATCATTATCATAAAACTTTCTATCATCTTGAAAAAGAAAAGCTAAATCAACTATTTTTCTAGAATTATACCTTAGTTTATAAAGAGCGTAATATTTCATTCAACCTCCAATATAAATATAATTCATTTATTATAAAAACTTTGTCGAAAATCATGATCCTCCAATATCATCATCATCGAAGTAACCGATAGAAAAGTCTTCACTAAATTCAAGCGCAGAACTAAATTGCTGATGCTTTGCTAATTCAGACTGATAATTAATACTGGCATTATCAAAATGATAAAAATCAGCAAATACATTATCAATATTATTCTTCTTTAAAACAAAATAGTTTATCTTTAAATCCTCTAATAGCCTTTTAGAATTATCATCAATAGAAGTTAATAAAATACAATCAATCTTCTCTGAATACGCTATTTCATAAAACTCTCTAAAACTATAAATGTCTTTCTTATAGATTATGGACTTTAATTCTCCATAACACTCATAAATGAACAAAGTACATTTTGATTTAAAATCAGTTAATAATTTTTCTTCATCAACCAGTATAGCTATTTTCATTTTATCACCTCAACATATTAACTAGTATTGGTCAATTATATAAATATATACATTAACTCACCCCCACTTCCTACACCGCTCCCGAATCCGTAGCCGTAGGCGGAGGAGGA
>CAOSOP010000103.1 GCA_948525355.1 uncultured Bacilli bacterium
CCTCCTCGTCCGCTTCCGGGGGAAGCTCCCTCGGAGGTGTGGGAGTTAGTGGAGGTGAGCAATTATTTATTATTTTTGGTCATTCCCGACTGAACTTTAATTTCTTTTTCTCTTATTTGGTTTGTTCTTGTTTTTGCTGGCTCACTTTTTGATTTTGATTGAAGAGCTTCATATGTTTTGCTATTCATCATGTATACTTTTTTGCCGTTCTTTCCTATAACAATAGGTTTATCATTATCTTCTGCTAGTTCGAAGAGATGATTGATTTTCATTATATCTTTAAATCTTAAATTCATATATTTATCCTCCACAATTATTTTGATGAAAATAATCTTTTTTATTAAAAATAGTGTTTTTTGTTATATATTAAGTATGAAAGATTATGTTTGTCCACGATGTAATTGTAGTGATGAGAAATATATAGGATTACTTAATGGTAAATACTACTGCCGTCGTTGTATTTCTAGTTCTGGCACTCAATGCGATTTAAATTATAATGTAATAGAGGGTAAATGTTATTTGGATTATTCTTTATCGGATGATCAAATGAGAATATCTAATGCATTAATTGATAATTTTAAGGAAGGTAAAAATGCGATAATACACGCTGTTACTGGTGCTGGTAAAACAGAACTGGTTTTTGGCCTTATTGAATACTGTTTGAATAAACATTTACATGTTGGTTTTGCAGTTCCTAGAGTTGATATCGTACGCGAGCTATATGATAGATTTTGTGTAGCTTTTAAAGATAATAAGATATGTTCTGTATATGGTGAACATTGTTTAGAGCTTAATGGTGATATCATAGTTCTAACAACACATCAATTATATAGATATGAAGGCTATTTTGACTTGCTTATTCTTGATGAAATTGATGCTTTTCCTTATCGTAAAAATGAAATGCTCCATCAGTTTTTTAAAAAATCTATTCGTGGTAATTATGTATTGATGTCTGCAACTTTATCTGACAATGACATAAAGGAAATGAACGATAATGGAGGAACAGTGTTTAAACTGTTTAAGAGGTATCACGGAAAAAAACTAGTTGTTCCAAAGTATATAAAGGAAAGTGTTTTTCCGCGTTTTCAAATTTTATTAACACTTAAAAAATTCATAACTAGCAATAAACCAGTATTTATTTTTGCACCAACGATAAGTATCGTGGAAAATTTAGGAATTTTTTTGCGTATTTTTTTCAGATGTGGAATGTATGTTTCTAGTAAAAGTCAACACCGAAAAGAAATAATAGAAAGATTTAAACAAGGGCATTATAAGTATCTTGTCACAACTTCTATTTTAGAAAGAGGAGTTACTGTAAAAAATCTTCAAGTAATGGTTTATCAAGCTGATTCGGATATTTATGATAAAAGCACTTTGGTGCAAATTGCAGGTAGAGTTGGAAGAAAAAAGGATGCTAGTGGAGGAGAAGTCATATTTTATGGAAAAGAAAAAACAAGGGATATATCAGATTCTATTGAAGAAATTCAAAGATTTAACAAAGAAGCAGGTTTGTAAAGTTTGCTTTAAAGAGTTTTGTACTTCTTCTTTTCAAATACTTTTAGGTAATAGTGATATATGTGATGAGTGTTATGATTCATTTCCCAAAATATTTGAAACAGAATATGTCGATGGAGTTAAAGTTAACAGTATTTATGAATATAAAAGTCCTTTAGATAGTTTAATTTACCAGTATAAAGAACTATTAGATATTGAGTTATGCAATGTTTTTTTATCAAGAATCAAGTTTTATCTAAAGTGTAAATTTTATAATTATAATCTAGTGCTTTTACCTAGCAGTGAAAATGCGATAAAGAAAAGAGGGTTTAATCATTTATATGAAATATTTAAAAACCTCGATTTACCAATCATAGAGAACCTATTGTATAAAAGTAATGATTCAACACAAAAGGAGCTGAACTATTTATCTAGAATGACACATAGAGGATTTATAAATATGAATAACAATATAGACATTAAAAATAAAAATATTTTGTTGGTTGATGATGTTTTTTCTACGGGTGCAACATTGAAGGAGGCGATAAAATTGGTAAAAAATAGAGAACCTTGTCGAATAAAAGCATTGATACTTTGTCGAAATAAAAATATGTCAAAGTTTGTCTAATTATGTAAGATGAAAAGTATTAATACTATTACTATAATGAGTTTACTTAGCCTAGGAAGTGAGGTGTATATATGATAGGAAAAGTTAAGTGGTTTAATGCTCAGAAAGGATTTGGATTCATCAATCGCGGTGACGGCAATGATATC
The DNA here is from genome assembly GCA_948525355.1 of uncultured Bacilli bacterium. GTDB lineage: Bacteria > Bacillota_I > Bacilli_A > RFN20 > CAG-288 > CAG-345. The sequence continues at coordinate 2,269 of CAOSOP010000103.1, forward strand.
TTTGTTCATTATTCACAAATTCAAGATACAGGTTATCGTATCTTAATTGAAGGTGAAGAAGTTGAATTTGACCTTGTTAAAACTGAGCGTGGCGATCAAGCAAGAAATGTAGTCAAAATAGATTAACATTTAAAGGAGTTTAATACTCCTTTTTCTTTTAAATACTATTTTGTTTTGTTATACTAATAATATATAAATATTTAAGGAGGAAATATGCCAACACCACATAATGAAGCTAAAAAAGGAGATTTCGCAAAAACTGTATTAATGCCAGGTGATCCACTTCGTGCAAAATATATTGCAGATCACTTTTTAGAAAATGTTAAACAAGTTAATGGAGTAAGAAATATGCTCGCCTTTACTGGAACATACAAGGGAAAGCCTGTGTCAGTAATGGGTGGAGGAATGGGAATGCCATCTATCGGTATTTATAGCCATGAATTATATACGAAATATGATGTAGAACAAATAATTAGAATTGGTTCTGCTGGTGCATATGCTCCAGAGTGTGAATTATTTGATATAGTCATTGCACAAGGTGCATGTACAAATTCAAACTGGGCACATCAGTACGATTTACCAGGAACATGGTCTGCAATAGGAGATTATGGTTTATTAAGAAAGGCTGTTGAAGCATGTGAAGAAAAGAAATACCGTTTCCATGTAGGAAATATACTTTCTTCAGATACATTCTATGAACCAACAAATGATGGTTGGAAAAAATGGGCTAAAATGGGATGTTTAGCTGTTGAAATGGAAAGCTATGCACTTTATGCTAATGCTGCATATTTAGGAAAAAAAGCATTGTGTATTTTAACTGTTTCTGATTCATTTATAACGCATCAAGAAACAACAGCTGAAGAAAGACAAAATAGCTTTACAAAGATGATGGAAGTCGCTTTATCATTAATTTAAAAAAGAGTTGTTATGACTGTTTTTCTTATTGTAATGACAATTATATTAGTCATTCTTCTTTTACTGCTTTTAATACCATTGACATATAAGTTATTACTTAGGAAATATTTTAAATATTTTGTAAATAGAAAACTATATGCTTTATCTAAAGAAGAGGACTATCTATTAGTCAATGAGCTTATCTTAGATTTATCTGATGATGTGTGTTTACACATTGACCATATTTTGTGTGGAGATAAATTTATATATATCGTATCGGATAGATATCTATTTGATGCAGTTGAAGGCTCACCTGAAGACGATACTTTCTTTTTGCACAAGGGAAAAAAGAGAATAGAATGTAAGAATAGTTTAAAACTTAATAGAAGACGTGCATATTTGTTATCAAAGTATTTAAACTGGCATGAAGGTGATCCAAGAATAGTTGTTCCTATTACAGTTACGAATGATAAAGTTAAAATAGATCCGAACTTAAAGTCAATGAATGGTGAAGAATATATAGTTCATTTAAAGGATTTAGTTAAGACCATTAAACAAATAGAATATGATGTGTCAATTAATGTTGGTGCCTTTGATGGAAAGCATTTGGAAAGTCTTGTTGCACATATTAAAGAATTAGATAAACAACATAAGAACACTAAGGAAAAATAATCTTCGCCTTTTTGTGACCCCTTTTCCGGCCAGATTGAGGGGTAATTTATGTTGTTTTGGGAGTCGTAGTTCCAGCTGGTTGCGGTGGTTTGAACAGTACCTAAATA
>CAOSOP010000104.1 GCA_948525355.1 uncultured Bacilli bacterium
CACCCCTCAAATTGGCCCCAAAGCTATCAACAAGGGTCACAAAAAGGCGAAGCAAACACCACTATATTAGTATTATTTGTTATTATCCTTAAAGTAAGTTAGAATCGCTTTTCGAGTTATTATTCCTATAAAGTGATTTAAATCATCTACAATAGGAACAAAACTTTGGTTTACAACGATTTCAAATAAGCTTTCCATTGTTGCACTAATTGGTATTGCTATATTATCATGTCTGCGCTTAATACTTGAAATGCTATATTTTTCCAAATCGAAAAAATTAACTTCACTGTTTTCTTTTAAAAACCAAAGTATATCACCCTCTGTAATTGTTCCTACATAGATACCGTTTTCGTCTATCATAGGGATTGCAGTATAATGGTGATGCTCAAGTTTTTCAATAACTTGCCTAACTGTATAGTCACTCTCTACATATGCTACACTTTTCTTTGGAGTTAAAAAAAACATAATATTATTCATAAGTTTACCTAAATTCATTATATACAATATATATTATTTCTTCTAGTTATTATCATTGACAAATAGTAAAATGTGCAAACATATAAAAAGTCCTACTGACAATATGTAGGACTTTAAACTATATTTTGCTTAGGACAAGATTTACACGTCTTTTAACTTCATCTAAAGTTAAAATAGAAAGTGTTTGATATAAATTTGGACTATTTTTTGATGTTGTTATACAGATACGAACCATTTCAGCAACATCACCTACATGTCCCTTAAACTGCTCTGCATTCTTCTTATACTCTTTAACACTATTTGCAAAACCATATTTTGAGCCTAATTCTTTCATAGAATTAAACCACGACTGTTCATCTTGGTTCAAATCTAAATTATCAACAAATTCTTTCAAAACATTTTTAATTAAATCTTTTTCAATGAAAGGGTTAAATGGAAGTTCAGTTGAATCAAGCATTTGATTATAGATATCACTATCGAAGAACTTTATTTTATTAAATATATCTGAATAAACATCATAGTCTTTTCTAGGATGCTCTTGGTTTCTTTCAATATTCATTATTTTCTTAAACAAGTCTTCTTGCTTATTAATAAATGCCAATAAATCGCTGTCATACTTAGAAGCATATTCATAAGCTTCCTTGCATATTGTTTCAACATCTTTATATGCCAATACTTCTTTAGATATATTTCTTAATTTAGGTAAATCAAATAGAGCACCATCTAAACTCATTTTTTCAAAAGTGAATTTAAAATCTGCAACATTTGCTTTTGGATTAGCTCTAAGCCATTCTTCAAAGTTTGAATTAGCAATCGTGAGTAAATATTTAATAATACCTTCAATTGGATAACCTTTTTCAATAAAATAGCTTACCGCTGCTTCAGCATCTTTTCTCTTAGAAAGCTTTCTTCTGTTTCCGTTTTCATCAACTTTCATTATAACTGGAAGATGAGCGTACTCAGGAGCCTTCCATCCAATTGATTCGAAAAGTTCCAAATGTATTGGAAGAGAAGATAACCATTCTTCTCCTCTTGTTATAGTAGTAGTTCCCATATAATGGTCATCGACTAAATGAGCAAAATGATATGTTGGCAATCCGTCAGATTTCATAATTACAATATCTTGATCATTTTGTGATAAATTTAAATCCCCTCGGATTAAATCATGTACGCGCACATATTTAGTGTGATCTCCCATAGATTTAAATCTTATAACATATGGTTTTCCTTCTTTAATCATTGTCGCTAATTCATCGACAGAATAATTACGACATTTAGCATATAAACCATAGTATCCAGGTATTACTTTATTTGCTTCTTGAGTAGTTCTTAAAAGATTTAAATCTTCTGATGAACAAAAGCACGGATATGCTCTGCCCATTTTTATTAATTCTTTGATAACAACTTTATATATATCAGCTCTTTTTGATTGAACATATGGTCCATAACTACCCTTTTCATGGTCACCAAAATATCCTTCATCAGGTGTAATGCCAAAATAATTGAGCTGTTCAATTAATTCTTTTCCAGAACCTTCAATCTCTCTCTTTTGATCAGTATCTTCTAATCTAAAAAAGAAAACTCCTCCGCTTTGTTTACTAACAGTATAAGCAACTAAAGAAGTAAATAAGCTTCCTGTATGTAAAAATCCAGTTGGACTAGGTGCAAAACGAGTTACTAGTGCACCATCCTTTAAATTTCTAGGTGGATACTTTTTATCTAAATCTGCTAAAGTTTCCTTTACATCAGGAAAAATCAATTCTGCTAAATCAACATTATTCATAAAAGCCTCCTATCTCAATGGTCTTATATAGAACTTACCATAAACTTGGTACGAATTAACAACCGTAACAAAGCAATTTTCATCAACATCTCGCATTATTTTAATAGCTTTTTTAACTTCATTATACGATACAACCATATATATAATTTTTTTACTTGATCCAGTATAACCACCCTTTGCGTCAACGATGGTACAACCATGTGGGAAGGCGTGAAGAAGTACAGCCGCCATTTGATCAGAACTAGTGAATATCTGCAATTCTGTCTTTTTATTCTTTGTATTCAAGACATCGATAACTTTAGAACTTGTAAAGAAATAAATACAAGTATATAAAGCCATAATGACTGCCGCCGAATTATTATCGTTATTTTGATTTACAATATTCACCAAAACATATGACAAAACTATAGCTGCGTTAATAGACATTGAATACTTTCCAATAGAAGTTGATTTTCTCTCAGCGATATATAGTGCTATGACATCCATACCACCAGCACTAGAGCCAATTACATAAGCTAGTGATGAATGTACACCAGTTAATATACCAGCAAATAATGCACGAGCTATTGGTTCAGTTTCAATGCCGATAGAAATAACATTACCAGCACTATCAAACTTACTAAATAATACTTCTGTCATTGCTTCTGGCAATATTTCATTAAATAAAGAAACTAACAAAACATTAAAGAAAGTTAAAATAGTAAATCTTTTTCCAATCTTAAACCAAGCTAAAAAGAAAATAGGTATATTAATAACAAAGTATGCGATTGAAGTTAATAAGTTAGTATCGACCTTATCCGTAAAAATAGATACAATACCAACAATTACTTGTGAAATACCAGAAGCTCCACCAGATACAAGATGCGGAACATCTTTTGGTGCAATAAATGATCTAAATCCATATGCGAATATAAAAGCAGATAGAGCTGTAACAAACAATGAACCAATCCAATCTAAAACTATTTTTAAAATCTCATGGTCCAAAACGAATTTCTTAATCTTTCCTTTTAACAAACTGATCTTCTTCATAACCTCACACTAATACAATTCTTGCTAAATATAAACCAATTATACGATAAATATATAAAAAGAGCGGTCTCCCGCCCTAATTAAAACTATCTAAAACTAATTTATTTTGACTTGCCTTTAATGACATTCTTGCCACCATAAAAACCACACGCTGAGCAAACTTGATGAGGTGGGATCATCTCACCACAATTGCTGCATTTTACAAGGTTTTTAGCTACTAATGCTTGATGGCTTCTTCTTGTAGCCTTTCTAGTTTTCGAAGTTCTTCTTGCTGGAACTGCCATAGTCCACCTCTCTTCCTGCCAATATTGGGCACGCTTGATAGTATAGAGAACTTTTTTCTTTTTGTCAATATTTAATGAACTTATTAATATAAAATATATAAATATATAATATCAAAGTAATCAACAAATCAAATTAGTGTTAATTTATAAGGACAAACTATTATGAAAAGAGAAAAATGCACACAAAAATAAAATAGCACAAATATCTGTTCGCTTCGCCTTTTTGCGTGGTCTGGCCGAAGTTCTGAGGCCATGAATTTGGGTCGATTTTTACTTGGTTTGTGGCGTCCTGACAATCGTAAATCCAGCCTGAAGAAGTAGCTGAAATAGTACCTAAATATACCGTTGGG
>CAOSOP010000105.1 GCA_948525355.1 uncultured Bacilli bacterium
CATTTTACAGATAGGAAACGGAAGCAACTCTATTAGCAAACTTGAAGTTGTTTCTGGCTTAAATCTCAGTAATCAAGCACGTCATATATATCATTACCATTACTCAAACAGACCTGCAAAATACGCCCCAAAAGTCTATATAGGTACTGCTCAAACCATCGCAATACAATGGAACTACGACTCCCAAAACACCTCAAAACCACCCGCAAATCAATGGCCCAACTCGTACCAGAGCAACACACAAAAAGGCGAAGCCAACACAGAAGGCTTATAACATTGAGTACTTAAAAGAATACTCTATCCTTAAATCCTCAGATTGAAACTTTTTTTGTTCATATTTAATAATGCCCAATACATTTTCTTTTGTCGAACTAATAGCTTGTGATATCATTTTGTAGTCTTCGACAATGCTTCCCTTGCTAGTTTGAATTAAAACTGCAACATATTCTTTTAAACCATTTAAATTAAGTATAAACGCATATTGTTTTTTTAATATTGAGTCAATGTAATTATCATCGCATTGCTTTGAAGAAATCCTAGAAAACACTGTTCCATCTTCTTCAGCAAACTCTATAGAATCATTATATAGTGTTTCTGCTAGCAATATCATTACATCATATGTATATTTATCATCTTTAGTATTCAAGCGCTTTTTCTTCATTAGTTTAATAAACAAAGAAAGATTTAATGCCAGTTGGTGATATGCAACAACTCCTCCATAATACTCACTATTTTCATCTTGTATAGATTTCATGAAATCTACAACTCTTTGCTCTTTTATACTCATTCTAAGCCCCCTTTTCTACATCACTAAGTATTTCATCTATATTTAATATCCGATATGGAACAATCTTAATATTCTCTGTTACTAAACTGCTATAGCGTGGTAGTTGAAACTTTCCCTTCTTAAAATTCTTTGCGTTTTTAAATAAAGATTGCAAAAGTGCGACCGCATTAAAATATCCGCAATTCAAATATAAATCAACCTTTTCTTCTTCAAATCCTATCATGTTTAATAAAGGGGAATTCCTTAATTCTAACGATTCAAAATCAACAACAGGAATATTTACATCTGCATATTTCTTTATGTCATGAGAAGAAGTTAGTGGAATAACAAATAACGCATCTAAATCATACGCTAAAAGTGGTAAAAATGGTTCGTTATCTGCTTTTAGACAATCGACGTATGTATTTCCAGCAATCTTAACTTCATCAAACACTCTGGGAATAGCCGAACTAGCTAAAAGAATTGAAGTTACACGCTCATGACTGAGATTGTTTATTTTAAAATATGCTGGCGAATAGTATGATTTTAGCTTGTGCTTCTCTACCTTTGCTACAGAGACATATAAAGGAATATCGGTATTAACATATTTTGCTAAATCAAAATATTTATCAATAAATGATACTAATGGTGCTCGTGAAAACATCCCTCTTCCTCTTATAGGAACTTTATTTTTTAACCCATCCTTATATCCTAAAACTCGTTGAGAATTCATCGATTTAAATGTATAATAAGCTTTTCTAAAATCATCCATTAAAAAACTTATAATCGAAAATGAGCCAATCGATCCGCCACTAAGTGCACTAACATTTTTTATTAATCCAAATTTTTTCATTGCTAGCATTACACCAAGTTGATACGAACCTCTGGCACCACCACCTGGTAAAACTAGTCCTATTTTAAATCCACTCATACTATTATTGTTCTTCACAATTAAGGATATGCTTAAGTGTTTTCATAATTCCGTCATTATCATTGTCATCTAACGAAACCATATCAGCTTGTTTTTTCGTTTCATCCGATCCGTTTTTCATCGCAACAGAAAGTCCAGCAACTTCAAACATTGGAAAATCATTGCTCGCATCCCCAAAACAAATAATATCGCTTGCTGGAATATCATAGTGTTTAGCAACTTTAAGAAGTGCTGCTCCTTTACTGTGTTCAGTAAAGTATAATTCAGCTATGTGGTTAGCATCTGTCCAAAATCTCACGTCAATGCCATCATATTTTCTTCCCAAATTAACTAGTTTTTCTTCATACTCACCAGTTTTTAACATAATAATAGCAATATACATATCTTTGTCTATATTTTTTAAAGAGCCGATATGCATGTTCATTCCATTTTTCCAAAAAAAATCTAACATAGAATCTTCTTTTAAAGCATAGATATCCGATTCATTTTCACAAAAAATATTGTTGCAATTATCTTCACCTAACTCTTGTACAATTTCTCTAATTACCTTAGCAGGTATTTTTTTATCTTTATATTCTTCAAAATTAAATATATATGAACCATTGTAACAAATTGCTGGAGTATCTAAACTTAATTCTTCATAAAATGGTTTTATTGCACGAAATGGTCGACCAGAGGATATAACAACCTTATGACCAAGTTGTACTAATTTTTTCAAGTACTCAGATGTGTTTTTTGAGATAACCCTTTCCTTATTTAAAAGAGTTCCATCCATATCCAAAGCTATTAAGTATTTTTTATTATTTTTCATTTTAAACCAACAACTTTCTTAACACGATCTAAAACTTGTTTCGCGATTTCTTGAGCTTTGCAAGCACCCTCTTGCAACACAGAGTTTAAATAAGACTCATTACTTCTATATTCTTTGAACTTACTTATGAAAGGACTTAATTCTTCTATAACAGCATCAGCAACTTCCTTCTTAAAACTACCATAATTATATCCTTTAAATCTATTTACTGCTTCATCAATGCTAATGTTTTTCATTGAACAATAAATTTGTAATAGATTACTAATTCCTGGTTTATTCTCTTCATCATAATATACTTCAGATCCAGTATCAGTAACTGCTGACATAATTTTCTTTCTCATTGATTTTTCATCATCTTCAACTAAATATATTGTTCCTTTAGAAGAAGTTTCAGACTTACTCATTTTCTTTAAAGGATCTTGCAATGACTTAATTCTTTTTCCAACTGAATTAACAGATACTACAGGAAGTTTAAATACTTCTTGATTATAAGTAGCATTAAACCTTTTAGCAATATCACGCGCTAATTCAACATGCTGAACTTGGTCTTCACCTACAGGACAAATATCTGTATCATATAAGAATAAATCAGCAGCCATTAAAACAGGATAAGTAAATAAACCAACACCTATTTTTTTCTCGTTTAGCTTTCTGGATTTATCCTTAAACTGAGTCATACGTGAAAGCTCACCCATATATATATAATTCAAAATTATGCTATTTAATTGTCCAACTTCATTAATATCACTTTGCTTAAAAATTATCGTTTTTTTAGGATCAAGACCTGCAGCTAAGTATAAAGCTACAATATCGTATATATTATTTAATAAATATTTAGAATCTATTGGCAAGGTCAAAGCATGAATATCGGCAACAAAAATATACAATTGATTTTCTTCTTGGAAAGAAGAAAAGTTCTTAAGTGCTCCTATATAATTTCCAATGGTTAACCCACCAGTTGGCTTAATTCCACTAATTACTTTTTTCATTTAAGACCTCCAATAACTTTAGTATTATAATATACAAAGACACTGTTTTCAATAAATACAAAAACCCTATTTTCTCAATTATATGTTTTTCTATATGTAACCTAAGTTAAATTAATCTAGAAACTAATATGGCTTCGCCTTTTTGTGGCTTCTGAAAATTCTCGGGCCAGCCTATTTTTGAGCTGTTATCATCGGGTATATTTGGTGAAATTGAGTCATCATAATTCCATCTTTTTGCTGTTGTTACAGGCGTACCTATGTACACTTTTGGATAGTATCTTTCAGTACGATTTGAAAGACTATATGCATACATATGAGTGCTTATATTAACGGTGTTTAAGGCAGAAACAAC
>CAOSOP010000106.1 GCA_948525355.1 uncultured Bacilli bacterium
AGAAAAGGATTAATTCAAAAATCAGCAACACTTTAGTTTATTATTCTGAATTAAGTTGTGAAATACTATAAGTCCATGTACTTTCAATCCAAGGTGATATTGATATAAATCCACGCGCTGCCATAATGTAGCGGGTAGGTGCTCCGCCACCCACCCCGCTTCGTCCGCCGCCTGGAGCGGCGTCCTCACCAGGGTGGGTGGCGGAGGTTAGGGTGAGCAACTAAATGAATAAATAAAAGGAAAAAACATACAATAAAGTATCCGTAAAAAAAATACGGAAAGTATTGATTTATATATTAGGAGATGATAAAATGAATAAAAAGAAGGAAGGTTATCTTATGATTAGAAGGTTCAGTGTGAGGAATTTCAGAGGATTCAAGGATGAAATTGTTTTAGATTTATCTAAAGCTAGAGATTATAGTTTTAATGATTTTTTAGTAAAAAATGGTGTAGTAAATAAAGGTGTTATTTATGGAAAAAATGGAACAGGAAAGTCTAATTTAGGATTAGCTTTATATGATTTAACTTTTCATTTAACTGACAAGCAAAAGCCTAATTTGAATTTGTTTTTAAACTATAGGAATCTTGAGAATGAGAAGGAATTAGTTGAGTTCAAGTATGAATTTCTTTTCGACAATGAAATTTATGAATATTCATATGGAAAAACTTCAATAGATCAATTGCAATATGAAAAAATTGAAAAGGATGGAAAAGTTATTATTTTTTATGATTATTTTGATAAAGAAAAAAATGAAATAAATGTTGTTGACACTGATTCATTAAGAGTTGAACTACATGATAATAGATTATCTGTTTTAAAGTATATATATAGAAATACACCATCAAATGATTCAATAGTTTCTAAAATAATTAAGTTTGCGGAAGGAATGTTATGGTTTAGGTGTTTGCATGATGGAAACAATTACATAGGATTATTGAAAGGAAGTGCGAGTTTAGATGAAATAGTAATTCAAAATAATAAAATACATGAATTTGAGTTGTTTTTAGCTGAAAATGATTTGAAATATAAGTTAGAAGCAAGAGTTTTGAATAATGGAAATGTTTTAGTTGCCAAGTTTAAGAATGGTGAAGCTCTTTTTTCATCCATAATTTCTGCCGGAACATCGGCATTATGGCTTTATTTTTGTTGGTCAATTTATTTTGAAAATGTTTCATTTTTATTTCTAGATGAATTCGATGCTTTTTATCATTATGAAACAGCTGAATTAGTATTTAAGGCAATTAATAATCAAAAGAATATGCAATCTTTTGTTACTTCGCATAATACATACTTAATGAGAAACTCTATTACAAGGCCAGATTGCTGTTTTATTTTAACTGGTGGAAAAATTAATTCTTTGAGCGAATGTACAGATAAAGAAATTAGAGAAGCACACAATTTGGAGAAAATGTATAGAAATGGTGCGTTCACGGAATAAGATTTTGTTAATAGTTGAAGGAAAAAAGACAGAACCAAATCTGATTAAGCAAATTGGAACTGTTAAATGGAATGATGGTGCTGAATTAAGCATTGTAGATATTCGTACAAATATTTATTGCCTTTATCAGGAAATCAAAAAATTAAATTGTGGTTATGAATTTGATACAACTTCAACTATTGAAGTTTTAAAGCAAATATTAAAAAAGAATAATAGAGAAGAGGATATAGAAAAGCTATGTGGCAAGTATTCAGATATTTACTTATTCTTTGATTTAGAAATCCAGGACAATCATTATATGGACAAAAAAGGCATTTTAACGGAAATGCTTGACTATTTTTGTAACGAAACAGAAAATGGTCTTTTGTTAATTAACTATCCAATGATAGAAGCATATAGAGATTATAAAGAACCACTAATAGACGATAATTATAAAAATCTTTTTGTTAGTGTTGAAGATGTTTTTGCGGGGAAATATAAACAACTTGTTCATGAGAGAGGAAGTACAAAGAATTTCAGCAAATATAGCATTCATGATTTTGAACTATTATTTTTACAAAATCTTATTAAAGCTAACTTTATTTTGTCACAAAGTGAATATACTCCATCATATGATAGTTTTAAAAATATAGTTAATGGGAAAAATATATTAGAAAAGCAATTTAAGTTTATAGAAGATGATCAACGCATTGCTGTACTATGTACTTGTCTTTATGTTTTTGTTTATTACTTCGGTAAAGGATATTATGAGAATATAATAAAGAAATATTTAGGATAAATAACAATCATGTGTTGCTATGTAAGCCAAGAGTACCAAAATTAAGGGTTTTGAGCGCAGAAGCAACTTATGAGTTGCTTAATAGGTTGCTTCAAAAGCAAAAATGGTGAACACTATATTTTTTTCTTGAATCAGTTCATAGTGCAAAAGCAAGAATAAGGCATCTAACTAAAATTTCAACTTTACCAATCTTTTTTCGTAAGAAAATCTGTTATATGCATTATCTGAATGCCATTATCATTACCTATAGACAATTCGTCATATGTTACTACATATTTATGATAATGGTCTTTTATTTTCTGCAATGTTCCTATTTCTTTGTTACGTCCGCTTTCATCTTCTGGTAGATTTCTGCATACCTGAACATAGATTTTTTCTCCTCGTTTTTCAGCTATAAAGTCTATTTCCTTCGTTTCGTATTTACCAACATTTACGGTATATCCTCTCCGTTTTAATTCGAGAAACACGATATTTTCAAGCATAGCTGCCATCATTTTGCTATCATAGGTAGACAATGCGTATCTAAATGCTATGTCGGACAGGTAGTATTTTTCTTGTGTGCTTAGCACCGCCTTACCATGCAAATCATAGCGATTGCATTTATATATTACAAACGCCTCTTGTAGCCATAAAAGATAATTATAAACAGTTTCCACCGATATAGCTCTATGTTCGTTTTTAAGAAATTTCGTTATTGAATTTGCTGAAAACGTTTTGCCTACATTATCTATAATAAATCTCATGACACGGTCAAAAAGCTCTTGATTGGTTATCTTATGTCGTTTGGCTATATCGTTTCTTATGATTGAACTGTATATTCCATCAACTATCTGATATGCGTTTTCTTGTGAGTAGTCTCTTTCAGCTATTATTGGAAATCCCCCAAATTTGATGTATTCCGTCATTAAATCTTTTGATGGCATATTCTTGCCTTTTTTAAACATCGCATACTCAGTGAACGACAATGTATACACGGGTATCTGCACATATCGTCCGGAAAGATAAGTCGATATCTCGCTCGGCATCAATTTGGAATTTGAACCAGTAACATAGATATCCACACTTAACTCTTTGCTTTCAAGCAGAGAGTTTACAACCTTTTCCCATCCATCTATTTTCTGCAATTCGTCTAGAAGCAGATAGCACCTACCTTTGCCTTTTATCGATGATTTGATATCCTTATGCATTTGAACATAATCATATCCAGTGCCGAGATCCATAGAAGTATAACTTTTATGTAATATATTGTTCTCGTTTATTCCTCTTTTTTTAAGTTCATCTTCAAGTATATCGAATATAGTAGATTTTCCGCAGAAGCGAACACCAGACAATATTTTGACGAGTGGCGTATCTATAAAAGGTGTTATAGCATCTATGTAGCTTTTACGTAGTATCATAATCCCCTCCTATTTTGTTCAATTATATCAAAAAACTATTATTTAAATGCAGATTTTTAGCAAAATACTAATTATTCTTTTATAGCAGTATATGGTGTTTGCTTCGCCTTTTTGTGGCTTCACTTCCGGCCAAATCGACGGGTAATTTATGCCTT
>CAOSOP010000107.1 GCA_948525355.1 uncultured Bacilli bacterium
TTACAATAGTAACAATTGTACTACTAAATACAATCCAAAAATATATTTAGGTACTTCCCAAACTATCGCAGCGGGCTGGAACTACGACTACCAAAAGGGTATAAATCACCCCTCAACCTGGCCGGAAATCAAGCCGCAAAAAGGCGAAGCGAACGAATCTGTTTTATAATATAGATAACTTCAAAAGCTGATCAAGCTTATTTAAAAAGAAGTCAGATGTTTTTTCTTGGTAAATTTGATATGAAGATTTAGTTGAACTAGCCTTAAAGATTTTATTTAAATGTGGACAATCTTTATAAAAAGAATTCACTACTTTTAAATCGTCTTCAACACTCTCATATTCTTCATTATAAATTATGGCAGAACTTTTGATTTCACCTTCTTTTCTATATTGGTAAGTTGGAACAACTCCAGTTGACCAACCAAATTCTTCTGATCCTTCAGCACTTAGCCCATATTTTTTTGTCATATCAGTCCAATAGGGATCATTTCTATCTTCTCTATTGTCATAAAATTCACTTAATTCAACTTCATAAATTAAGTACTTCTCATGGTTTTTCTGAAAAAAGTCTTTAAATAGTCTATCTGCTGCTTTGCAATCACCGCATTTATCCCATGTATATTTAATAACGAATGATTTTTTTTCGTTTATCATTTCATCTAACTTTTCCATAGTTATTCGTAATACTGGTGATAAATAAGAATACTTATCTATGTATTTCTTAAATGTTTCAATCGTATTAAGATTTCCTGAATCATAATCAGTTTTTGCTACTTGTTTTCCCTCAGAAAAAACAAATAAAGTAGGTGTAATTTTGTATGTAAAATATTTTGAACAATAATCCGCTTCTTTAGTATTAATTGAATATAAAATTGCATGAGTATCTAATATGTATTTATTTATAACCTCTTTAAATCTTTGGCAAGAACTACAGCTTGATGAACTGACATAAAAGATAAATGAATCTTCATTTTCTACTTTAGTAATGAATTCATCTTTAGTTAATTCTACAGCAGCGGTTAAACTCTCATCTCGTTTGATTTCTATTTTTTGATTGCTCTTATTACAAGAAGATAAACTGCTTGAAAACAAAAACAATGCAGGAATTAGTAAAAACTTATTTTTCATCTATACGAACCTCTTGTGAATGATATTTATCCAAAGAAATATCACCATTAGTCTCTCTTAAAACATTCTTTTTAGCCGCTTTTTTTAATTGCTTAACTATTTTTTTATTCAAAGCCTTCAAGGTCTTATGTTCTTTCTTTGTAGAAGGAAGTGAACCATGCTTGCGCTTATACTCTTCATTATCCTTAATTGCTTGCACAAATACATCCTCAAATTTATCTACACAATAATTTAAAGTATACTGCTTTGCATACTCTAGATAGATCTTTGAAAGTTTCTTTAAGTGCTCTGGATTTTCATAAAAATAGTCTATCCTATCTCTTAAAGATAAATAATCACCATTTTTAAATAAGCAATGTTCATCTTGTGCAAATTGCTTTGTAGCTGTATATTTTGAATCTGAAATAATTGGAACTAGCCCACAAGTAAATGACTCCATGCAAGATATAGCTTCAATTTCTGCATCAGAAGAATGCACATATAAGTCAGAATAGTTAATCAATTTGACCAGCTCATCTTGTGGTAAGAACATAAACTCAACTTTGTTTTTTAAATACTTTTTTGAAAGACTTGTTAAATGATCTTTCCATGGTCCTCGTCCACAAAGCACCAGTTGAATCTTGTCATTATATTTAGAAGCACCAATAGCCTTAATCAATAAATCTTGTCTCTTTTCTCTTGATAAACGACCGATCATTAAAATAATAAACTTATCTTTAAATCTTTCTGGTCTTTCGACATTTTCTAAATGAACAAAAGCAGGTGCAACACCATTAGAAATTACATGTAAGTTGTTTTTGTATTTATGTTTTACTAATTGATCTCTAATCATAACAGAAGGGCAATGAACATGATTAATATATTTATAAAAAGATTTTCTGAAGTAATGATAAATACAGTTATTTAACCATTTAGACTTACCCATATATATCGTATAGGTTATATTTTCTGGCTGTAGATGAAATGCTGCAGTAGTAGCAATACCTAAATCCTTAGCTATAAGTCTTGCTTGTCTTTGTATTGGAAATGGTAAAAGGAGGTGAACAACATCACTACCTTCAATAGCTTTCTTTAAAACCTCAACATCCGGCTTTGCAAATGCAAATCCTTGCGATTTAACAACTCCATCAAAAATAGGTAAATGAAATTCATCAACAAAATAGACGTCTTTTTCATCTACTTCTACATCACCAGAAGGGCGTGCTGCAACAACTCTTACAGTATGACCTTTTTTTCTTAAAACTTCAGCAAATCTCATAGCCGTAACTGTCGTGCCATTTGTTGTTGAAGTGTATTGATCCATTATAAATGTAATAACCATTATACTAACCTTCTCTCTACTATTTGTCCTCTTCTTTTACAGAAGAAACATCTTCCTTAACCTTCTTTTTTCTTGTTTTTGGTTTTCCTTCAGAAAGATAAGTCATCTTTATTTCACCAGAAGATGAAGATATAGTTGTTGAATTTGAAGCATCATAACTAGTTTTTGTGTTAGCACTTGCACTTTGAAAATCAGGAATCTGTTTTGTCTTTGTGATATCAAACTTTTGTCTATCACTAAGTTCATCAATCAACTCACTAATATCCATTTTTGAACTTTGATGGTGAAATACTTTCCAAATACTATGAGACATTGGATCACGATCATCATGAGATTGACGATATTCAGCAACTTTTTTATCATGAACAATAATTCTAGCAAGCTTAAGTCTTTGCTCTTGTCTTTGCCTTAAAACTTTTGATAAAGCTCTATTCTTCTTAACAAATTCATTACCAACAGAATCAGTAACGACCATATATATTGTAGAAATTTTTGTCTCTTTATAGTTATGCGAAAGAATAAACTTTTCAAGCTTTTGTGGATTAAATCTAAAATTAATCGATGTTCTTGCTTGAATGATTGGAAGTGAATTCAACTTCTTGCTCTCAATATATTCAGCCAAGAAATTAAGTCTTTGATTTCTATAATCTATTCCAAAATCACCAATACTAACATCCTTAAAGCTTGTATTGAAGATATTGATGTTTAAAACTTCATTTCCATCATCAGAGTCATACATTAATGATGCAGTCATTTTTAAAGAAGAATCAACAATGCTGTTAGATAGTTTTCTCGTTTTAAAGAAAATCATCAAACATATAACGAAAACCACAAGAACTAAACCTATTGCAATTATTGAAAATATCCAACCATTAGTCTTAAGCCATTCCATTGATGTGTCCTCCTAAAATATAATCGGCTAAACGCCTTAAAATATTATAATATATACTTCTATAATTAACAATATTTAAAGATAAAGCAAATAGTATAAATAATAGAAAATATATAATTAATACTACAAAACGCAAAAATAAAAGTCATTGGAGTTACCCAATGACCAATTTGCCAGGTATACCGAGGCTAACAAGAGCCTTTCCAAGAGTCCGGAACTGGCGCCACTATGACGAATCTAAACTAGTCAGCAACGCATAGCTAGACAGTTACTAACCTTCACTGCTTTCCCTCTATGAGAACATTATAAAAGAAAATATAAATATATGTCAAGGTTTGAAAATACATAAAACGTTCATTATTAAATCTGTTGGCTTCGCCTTTTTGTGAGTCTTGCTGGTAGTTTTTTGGCCATATATTTTTCGTGT
>CAOSOP010000108.1 GCA_948525355.1 uncultured Bacilli bacterium
ATTTGGCCGGAAGTGAAGCCGCAAAAAGGCGAAGCAAACACCTAATTTGTTGAATAATCATTTCTTTGTTTATATTTAATATAGTTTATGACCATAATAAATTAAAGGAGATGATATGGCAAAAAAAGGACAACAGTTTAAAACATATAATCCAGATATTAAAATTTCTTCTGTCAAAGAATATCTTTCATGTAGTAATACAATAACAGGAATCTGTGAAAAATATAATATAACCTCTTTTGAAACTTTATTAAGCTGGATCAGAAAATATAAAAAATATGGCATTGAAGCTTTTAAAGAAAGAAGAGGAAAAGCTACCAAAGCAGACTCTCCTTTAAAAGGTAGACCAAGAACAAGATTTAGTTCAGCTTTAGAAAAACAAATTTATTTAAATAATAGAGAGAACATAAAAAAGCAAAGTGCTGAAGAACTTGAGAAAAAGAAAAGAAGAAGAGATAAAATCGATTGAATATTTTGTCAAGAAAAAGAAACAAACATGCTGTTGAAAAGTTGATTTTAGGATGTTGATATCTTTATCAAACCCTTTTACTATCTAGTTATTTTGATGTTAGTAACTTTTTTCGACAAATTTTTTATCAACAAAATTAACAACAATTAACATGTTGAAAAGATTTCAACAAGTTTTCAACATATTGAAATGTTACTAAGTTATCAATCTCTTTATTTATCTATGTTTTTTGCAACAAGCAACTGTTGATAATTCGTGGGTTGCTTCTTTTTCACTATTTTGTTGTGGAAAACTCACAAATTAGTTGCTAAAATATCCGTGTTATTGGAGGGTGTTTATGGTAGTAGCAAAAGAAACAATTAAAACAATTTGGATTAAGGTATTATCTACTATTGAAAACACTATAAATGATCCAGCTATTTTCGACACTTACCTCTCTGGTTTGCAGTTAATGTCTCTCGATAAAAACACAGCAACTATTACTACACCAGATGAAGTAACTAAAGCTATTATTGAATCTAAATATGTAAATTTATTATCAAAAACTTTATATGACATTACTGAAACCACTTATTCTATTAAACTTTGTACTGAAGATGATTATGATAAAAGTGTTGTTGAAGATGTTAAAGAGGAAACTCCTTTTTTCATTCATTCTTCTTTAAAAGAAAACTTAACTTTTGATAACTTTATTGTTGGAAAAAGCAATGAGGAAGCTTATAAATCTGCTTTCTTTATCTGCGATGATAAATCAAACTTATTTAATCCTTTATTTATTTATTCTAAGTCTGGATTAGGAAAAACTCACTTATTAAATGCTATAGGTAATGCCTATTTAGCTAATAATCCTCGCAAAAAAGTTCTATATATTACTGCAGAAGACTTTGTTGATGAGTATGTTAAATTTACTAGTAGTAAAGAAAAGCAGAAAAACAGTTTAAAAGATTTCTTTAGAAATGTTGACCTTTTGCTCTTAGATGACATTCAATTCTTTGCTGATAAGCAAAAAACATGTGAAATGTTTTTCTATGTATTTAATACTTTGATAAACGCAGATAAGCAAATTGTAATTACTTCAGACCGTTCTCCAGATGAACTTCAAGGTTTTGAAGAAAGACTTGTTACACGATTCTCAAGTGGCTTAGCGGTTTCTATTAAACCATTAGAATTAGATACATTAGTAGAAATCTTACGCTTAAAAATAACTACGAATAAGTATGATTCTTCTCTTTTCTCCGATGATGTTCTTTATTACCTCGCTGGAAAGTTTGGAAAGAACGTAAGAGAATTAGAGGGGGCCCTCTCTCGTATTTGCTTCTTTAATATATTAAAGAAGAATGTTGGTCCTATAACTATGGATATCGTCCATGAAGCCTTTGATGAAAAAGATGAAAAGGTTAAAAAGAAATCCTTAACTCCTGAAAAAGTTATATCAGTTACTGCTAGTTACTATTCTCTTGCGCCAAGTCAAATTACTTCTTCTGTTCGTAAGTATCAAATATGCTTGGCTCGACAAATAGTTATATATATATGTAGTACTTGCTTGTCGATGACTTGTACAGAAATAGGTAAGGCTGTAAATAGAGATCACTCAACAGTAACAACAACTGTTCAAAAAGTTCAAAATATGTTATCAACAGATCCTCAAGTTAAAAAGGCTGTTGATTCCATTAAAAAGATATTAAAACTATAAATATTTAAAATATTAGTATAAAATATGGTTATAGATTAATCTTGTTAAAAAGTTATCAACATAGTTAACACAAAAAACAGGATTAATAATAATAATAAATTTAAAGAAAGAAGGATAAATAAAAATGAAATTAACATTAAAACGCTTGCCATTCGTGAAAATACTTTCAAAAGTAGAAGATGGTATTCCATCTAAAACAGCTGATCCAAATTATCTAAACTATTTAATTACAATAAATGAACAAGAACAAACTATTTTATCTAGTGATGGATCTATTACAATTTGTGCAGATTTAAAAGGTGATCCTGAAACCATAGTTTCTTATGAAGAAGGTTGCATAGAAGTTCCAGCTCGCTACCTCACAGATATTGTCAGACAATTAGATGGTGAAGAAGTTACTTTAAATCAAATAGAAAAAAGTGTTTTAAATATAACAGATGGTCGATCCAATTTTAATATTAATTGCACTAGTGGAGAAGAATATCCAACCTTAGATAAAAACTTTGAAATAACAAATTCATGTATGTTATCAAGCTTAGACTTTTCAAGTTTGTTCAATGCTACAGCATTTGCCGTAACAACTAAAGGATCTAAAAAGCAATTCTATGGTGTAAAAATAGAATTAGAGGAAAATGCAATATCTTTCTTTGCAACAGATTCCTTCCGCTTAGCTTATAAAAAGGTTATGATAGACAATAAGGAAAAGTTTAGTATTATTCCACCTGTAAAAGCCTTGTCATTAGTTAATAAATATAGTGAAGCTAAGCAAATTAAAATAGAAACAAACGGAAGACTTGTAAAATTCATAGTTGATGATGTAAGTATTATGAGTAGTTTATATAATGGAGAATTCCCTTACCTATCTAGAATCACTCCAGAAGTAACTCCGTTTATCCTAAAAGTTGATAGTAAAGAATTCTTATCAGCAATAGGTCGTGTAACTATTGTTATTAACTCTGAAAAATCATCGATGGTAAGATTAAGATGTAACGAAACACAAAGTGAGTTATATGCTAGATCAGAAAGTATAGGTAACGCTACTGAAGCAATTAAGGATGCTAAATTTAATGGTGATAACTTTGAAATAGGATTTAATTATACCTATGTGACAGATGCAATTAAGGCATTAAATTCAAATAACATCACATTAGCCTTTGCAGGTGAAAGTAGAGCGTTCTTAGTTAAAAATGATGATCCAAATACTGTTCAGCTAATCACACCAATTAGAACTAGTTCAAACTAGAGTTAAATTAGATAAAAGAAAAAAGAAGATTAGAAATAAAACTTCTTTTTTTTATACTAGCTAAAATCATATTTGCTCAAAGTTTAAATAAGTTATAAAAGTCAAAAAGTTTGATTGTCATTAACAATAGGTTTATCTGAGCCAAAACGTATTATTAGAAGCATAAGGTTACAAACAAAATTGATAATTGCTTCGCCTTTTTGTGTGTTGCTCTGGTACGAGTTGGGCCAGTTCGGAAGCGTAGTAGCGGCGCCGTTTTGATGGTCGAAAAGCCAGTTTCTAGCGATGGTCTGACTAGTACCTAAATACACCTTTGGATTGTACTTT
>CAOSOP010000109.1 GCA_948525355.1 uncultured Bacilli bacterium
AACTTTGACCTCCAAAACATCCAAAAATTTCCTGAAAACTGGCCCCAAAACAGCCCACAAAAAGGCGAAGCAAACAAAATAAAGGCAAATTATTGTTAATAACATTTTGATGATTAATTTGTTGAGTTGAAATATATATTATTTTATTTTATAATTTTGCTGAGGTGGAACTTAATGAATATTAAATATGTATATTTTGATTGTTGGGATACTTTAATTAAATTTAGACTTAAATCGAGTGATAACATTTTTGAATGTTTTAAACCGCATATCAAAAATATTGATAGTATTGATATTCATAGTGCAGAAACTATTTTCCATAATTTTCACAAAAAATATTATTCGACTATAAGAGGGTATGAATTAACTTATAAGGTTTTCTGCAAGGCTCAAATGAATCTTTCAGGAATAGAACTTGATATTGATTTAGATAATGATGATGAACTCGAAGCTTTTCAACTTGAATTATTAGAAAAATACTATGACCCAATTCCAACTGATGGAATCATTTGCTTTTTAGATTATTTAAAGTCAAATGGTATTAGAATGGGTGTAATTAGTAATACTATTTATACTAAAAAGTTTACACGTGCTGCTATAGAAAAAGGATTAGCCATATCGGCAAAAGAATTTGATTCTTATTTTGACTTTATAATTGTATCTAGTGAAGAAGGACTAAAAAAGCCTAACCCAGATTTCTTTAGAGTTGGAATGAGGATTAATGGTTGTAAGAATCCTAGTGAAGCGATTTATATAGGTGATAGCCCATACGCTGATGTCTATGGATCTTATCAAGCAAATATGAATCCCTGTCACTTTAATTGGAGAGAAAACTACATTGATGAGCTTGATAAACTCAATGGGTTGATTAAGTTTAAAGATTATAAAGAAATGATTGACTTATTTAAACAAGATAAGGATTATATTGTTAGTACTGAAAATGGTATTGTGATGGAGGTTTCTGGTGATGTCTACTGATTTAAAAATTTATTGTGAAAAACATAAGTTTACCTATAGTGATTTCGATATATATGATAGGATTGTTCCATCAGTTCTTTTAAGACTATGTCAAGATATCGCAGGTAGACATTCTGAGTTTGCACATGTTGGTTATCATGATTTGCTTGACCAAGGAGCACTTTGGATTATTTCAAAAATGTATTTTAAACTTTTGGGAAAGATTGAATACGGAAAAGAATATACGATTAAAACTTGGGCACATAAGAAAAGACTTATTTATTTTCCCCGTGAATATGAAATTTGTGATGAAAATGGTGAAAAAGTAATGATTGGAATTTCAATGTGGCATATTTTTTCATTAAGGGAAAGAAAGATTTTAAATCCAGCAACACTTAATCTTGCTAATTTTGACGATTTCAATGTCGAATATTCTAATTTTGATAGCACAAATATTTTGTTTTCTAAAGAGTTGGAGAATTTTGAAGGCGAAAAGGTTATTTCTCATTTAGTTACATATACTGAACTTGATCATAATCATCATATGAATAATACTCATTATGCTGATTTAGCACTTGATTCTATTCCAGATATTTTGGAAATAAATAGAGATTTGAATGAATTAAAAATATTATTCTTAAGTGAATGTTCTAAAGGTGATATAATAAATACGCTTTATATGAAGGATGGTTCTGAGCATAATATTAGAGGAGTTAGAGATGATGGTACTAATGTATTTGTAGCATGTTTTAACTTTAAAGGAGAGAACTAAAAATGAAGAATAAGCTTGTTAATAGATTTAAGTCAATAACTATAGAGGGATATATCGTTATATCTATATCACTTATCTGCACTATTATATCATTGTTATTTGTTATATATTTAGCTATCGCATTAGCGACTAATAATTCGATGTTCGGCTCTAATGAAACAGAGAATCCAATGAGATTTGATATTGTAATGATAATAACATTTTCTGTTTTCTTCCTTATTTCATTAGCGACCTTTGTCTTTAATCTAATATTCAGAGAGTTTAAGAAATTACCACCAGTTGATAAGAATATTGTTCATGGTAGAATTGTCAAAAGAAATATCGGAGATGATAGAAATGCTATGGAATTATTAAAAGAGCATATATTACACGAAGATGGCGAGGAAAATCAAAAAGTTGGTATTGATAAAAATAAACTTAAAAAGAATTTAGGAAATAAAGAAGAAAATAAAAAAGATAAGGAACAGTGAATATTATTACTGTTCTTTTTTCTTTGTTTCGTATAAAGCAATGGCCACAGCAGTTGGTAAGTTTAACGAGTCGACATTTCCTGGTTGTTCAATTTTTATAGGATTATAGTTTAAAAATGAATCATCAAGTCCTCTCGCTTCATTACCAAATACTAATGAATATCTTTTTTTATCAGATAGTTTCATATCGCTGAGAAAAGTGTTTGTCTGAAGCATAAAAGAATAGGCAACACGTGGGTAGGTTCTAATGTATTCTTCAAAAGATGAAAACACTTGTTTTTTAACGAAAAAACTAGATCCCATGCTAGCCCTTATGACCTTAGGGTTAAAGTGGTCAGCAGCTGGAGAAATAATAGCAAGGTTATTATATGAAAAAGCAGCCATTGAACGCATAATATTACCTAAATTTCCTTGATCAGAAGGATTAATAAGAACTATATGTGGTTTATCATCATCCAGTTTTTCATAGTATTTTTTAAATATAACAACAACATGATCATTTCCTTTAGATGAAAGTCTCTCATATTCTTTCTGACACTCAACAAACTCAACATTTGGAAGTTTTTCTTTTAATAGCTTTAATCCAGGCGCATCATTTGCTTTATTTGAATAAATAACTTTCAAAGCTATATCGCTATGATATTTTGCTAATTCTAAGCTGGGATAAAAACCCAAACTATATGAATATTCATATTCTTTTTTATATGGCTTATACATGCTTTAATTATATCAATTATTTTTTTTAATTTGTACTGTATATTTTCTGATAGATGAAACAAAATGATAGTAGAGAGGTGAACAAAATGAAAAATCCAATTAAAAATATGTCAAGAGAAGCAAAAGGAGTATTAACATTATCAGCAGTTGCAGTAATTCTATTTTCTAGTGTTGCAACAATAGGTGTGGCACTATCAAGGAATCCAAGTGATACCACGATTCCACCAGCTAGTAGTCCAACTATACCAGATGGAAATGATGACGAACAAGTTGATAAAGTTATAGAATATATAAATAAACCAGTTGATGAAGAAATACAAGTATTGCACTATTTCTTTGACATTAACTATGAAAAAGATGATCCAAAACTTAAGAAAGCGCTAATTAATTTAAATGGAAAAGTTACTAACAGCACAGGTATAGATTATTATACTGAAACAAGTAAAACATTTGATGTTAAAATCGCACATTCAGGAACAGTCAAAAGCATAACTCCAGATGATAGAATATATGGAACTATTGTAGAAGTAGAAGTTAATGAAAACTTAACATTCTTTTATTCAGGTTTAGAAAACTTAAATGTTAAAAAAGATGAAAAAGTAAGTCCTGGTACAAAAATTGGCACAGCAGGACAGTGCTCACTTTCAGAGGGAAAGGGAAATATTTTACACTTTGAAGTTAAAAAGAATGGAGTGTCTATTAATCCAGAAAACTGCTTTGGAAAAACTATCGATGATTTAAAGTAGCTGCTCGCCCACACCTCCTACGGCTCCGCCGAGCCGACGACCCCTGGGGG
>CAOSOP010000110.1 GCA_948525355.1 uncultured Bacilli bacterium
CCTTATAAGAAAGGGATTAATTCAAAAATCAGCAACACTTTAGTTTATTATTCTGCATATATTTAGGAAGCAACTTTATTGCGAACTTAGAAGTTGTTTCTTCACTTAACACGCTTAATTTAGGCTCTGTTTCGTACTGGTATAGCTACACAACTAGTTTAGAAAAGTACAATCCAAAGGTGTATTTAGGTACTGCTCAAACCTTAGGAATAGACTGGAACTACGACCGTCAAACCGGCATAAATTACCCCTCTATTTGGCCAGAAGTGAAGCCGCAAAAAGGCGAAGCAAACTCATTCAATTAAATTTATGATTAATTCGTATTAATGTTTGATTATAAATATATATGTTAAACAATGTAAATTTTTAGAAAAAATGTAACTGTTTATCATAATTATGGTAGCGCTTTCACAAATGCATAGTATTGAAGTACAAGTATTATTAATATATAATTATGGTGCAAAAATAAGGAGGACAAATATGTCAATTAAACTTGCAATTAATGGCTTTGGCCGTATCGGTCGCTTGGCTTTCCGCCGTGCCGTAGATGAGGGAATGGAAGTAGTCGCTATTAACGATTTATCTAGTGCTGCTAACCTTGCCTATCTCTTAAAATACGATTCTGCTCAAGGTCCTTTTGTCGCTGAAATCGGTTCAGATGACAAGAACATCATCTTCAATGGAAAGAAGATACCAGTCATTGGTCAAAAAGATCCTAATTTAATTAAGTGGTCTGACTATGGCGTTGATATCGTCTTAGAATGTACAGGACGTTTCAAAGGATTAAATGATGCTAAGGTTCACGTCGAAGTTGGCGGAGCAAAGGGTGTCGTTATTTCTGCTCCAGCAGATAAAGAAACTCCAACCTTCGTTTATGGTGTTAACCACAAAGGTTTAACAAAGGATATGAAGGTCATTTCCGGTGCTTCTTGTACAACTAACTGCTTAGCTCCTGTTTGCCAAGTTCTTCAAGATGAATATGGCATTGAAGGTGGCTATATGACAACAGTTCACGCTTATACAAACGATCAAACATCTTTAGATTTAGTTAAGGAAAAGGATTTCCGTCGTGGTAGAGCATGTGCACAAAACATTGTTCCTTCTTCCACTGGTGCTGCTAAAGCAATTCACCTTGTTATTCCTGAACTTAAGGGTCGTTTACAAGGTGGAGCAATCCGTGTTCCAGTTTTAGATGGTTCTTTAGTTGATCTTTCTTTAACACTTGGAAAGAAAGTTACTGCTGAAGAAATTAATGCAGCTATGAAGAAAGCCGCTGAAGGTTCACTTAAGGGTGTTCTTGATTACACCGAAGATCCTATCGTTTCACGTGATATCATTGGTGCAACAGCTGGTTCAATCTTTGATGCAACTGGTACAAAAGTATTTGAAAACCCAGAAGGTCAACAATATGTTAAAGTTATCGCTTGGTACGATAATGAATATTCATATACTTGCCAATATGTTCGCTTAGCAAAGCACTTTGCAAAAGTACTTGGTGTTAAGTAATAGATTAAAACTATAACGAATTAATACGGCACCGGTTTTGGTGCCGTATTATTGATTTTTAAAGGAGAAAAAATGAAAAAACACGTTAAAGACTTAGAAGTAAAAGGAAAAAGAGTATTAGTTCGTTGTGATTTCAACGTACCATTAAAGAATGGTGAAATCAGAGATGATAATCGTATTGTTTCTGCTTTACCAACTATTAAGGAATTAATTAGCAAAGGTGCAAAAGTAATTTTAATGAGTCACCTTGGTAAAATTGATTTTAAGAAAACTCCAGAAGAGATTGAAGCTGCTAAAGCTAAAAACAATATGGCACCTATTGCTGCAAGACTTGGTGAATTACTTGAAAAAGAAGTCAAGTTTTGTGAAGTCACTAGAGGACCAAAACTTGAAGAAATGGTTGCATCTTTGAATGAAGGGGATGTTCTTGTTATTCAAAACACCCGCTATGAAAAAGGTGAATCTAAAAATGATCCAGAAGTTACTGCTATTTGGGCTAACTTGGCTGATGCATTTGTTATGGATGCATTTGGTTCTGCTCACCGTGCACACTCTTCAACCTATGGTGTTCCTGAAGCATTAAAGAAAGAAGGAAAGCCAACTGCTATCGGATATTTAGTTGAAAAAGAAGTTAAATCCTTAGGTAGAGTTATTACTGTTGAAAAAGAAGATCGTCCTTATATTGCTATATTAGGTGGATTAAAGGTTTCAGATAAGATTAAGGTTATTGATTCTTTACTTAAGAAATGTGATAAGATTATTATTTGTGGAGCTATGAGTTACACATTTAACAAGGCTCTAGGCCATACAACTGGTACAAGCCCAGTTGAAGATGATCAACTCGAATATGCAACCAATTGCTTAAATGAAGCTAATGGCCGTATTATTTTGCCAGTTGATGTTGTTGTAGCTGATGATTTTGATGATCCAAAACTCATTCAATCTATTGAATCAACAGATATTCCTGAAGGAATGATGGGAATGGATATTGGTCCAAAGACAAGAAAGTTATTTGAAAAAGAAATTAAAGATGCAAAGACAATATTCTGGAATGGTCCAGCCGGTGTTTTTGAAAAAGAAGAATATCAAGCTGGAACAGTAGCAATTTGCAAAGCTATCGCTGACAATAAGGGTTGTTTCTCAGTTATTGGTGGTGGTGATTCCGCTGCTGCATGTAAACAATTCGGATATATTTCTTCATTCTCCCACGTTTCAACTGGTGGTGGTGCATCATTAGAAATGATTGAAAATGATGGTCATCTTCCTGGTATTGATATTATAGAAGATAAATAATATGAGTCGTCAGAAAGTATTATTTGGAAACTGGAAAATGAATCATCTTATTGGTGATGCAAAAAAATTCACTAGTAAGATTGGACCAGCTGTAAAAAAAGCAAAAGAAAAAAATATATTGATTGGTGTTGCACCAAGTTATTTATGTTTAAAAGAAGTACATGATGCAAATACAGGTATCATCGTTTCTGCACAAGATGTTCACTTTGCAAATCATGGAGCATATACAGGATTTGTATCAATTCCAATGTTAAAAGATATTGGAATCAATTGGACTATTCTTGGACATTCAGAAAGAAGATTATATGCTGATGAAACAAGCTTAAATTGTAATAGAAAGGTTCATTCATGTATAAATAACGATGTCAAAGTTATTTATTGCGTAGGTGAAACATTAACACAATTTGAGAGCAATCTAACTAATGTAATAGTTAAAGAACAACTCACAATAGGATTAATGGATCTTAAGCCAGAACAATTAAAGAATGTAGTAATTGCATATGAACCTGTTTGGAGCATTGGTACTGGTAAAAACGCTAGCGAAGAAATAGCACAAAATGTCTGCGCATATATTCGTGGATTGATTAAGACTGAGTTTGGAGCTGAAGCTGCAGATAATATACAGATTCTCTATGGTGGATCTGTTAAACCTGAAAACATTCATAGTTATATGACATGCAAAGATATTGATGGAGCCTTAGTTGGTGGTGCTAGTTTAGACCCAGATTCGTTCTTCGCATTAGTTGAAAATATGTAATATTTAAACCCGGTGTAGATTTCATCGGGTTTTTAGTTTGCAATTTTTTGACGGCTCGCCCACACCTCCTATCACCTCACCGAGTCTGCGACCCCAGGGAGCGGACGAGGGGAGGTGATAGGAGGTGG
>CAOSOP010000111.1 GCA_948525355.1 uncultured Bacilli bacterium
CCGCCGGCGCCTACCCCACCTCGGTCATCGCCAGGGGCGATTCCCTCGGCGGGGTGGGTGGAGGAGGTTAGGGTGAGGGCGAGGGGGCGAGTAATTTACAATAAGTTTTTTATGAATGACTTAGTTATGTACAATAAGTGTTCTAAATAATCAGAAGTTTTCCTAAGCCTTAAAACCAAGCAATTATGCTTTAATGACACTTGCAAGCAAGTTTCTAATGGCTCTGCTATATCATAAATATCTTTTATTGCAATTCCTTTTTCAAATAGTAAGGTTGTGAAATTAATAATATAATAATCTATTCCTTCAATAAACTCTTCAACAAAATCAGAATTTAAATATATTTCTATTTCTCTCTTGCATAGTAAATTATAAACTTCTACAGGATATTGTCCATAAACATCGCGAAGTCTTATTGCAAACTTATCTATTTCCTTGTGATCAGTGATACTTAGCAATTCTCTATATATTCTAATTCTATTTTGCTCATCTGCATATTCATGTGGTATGCAGCAATCTAAGTTGAATGAAAGCATATATTCATGTTGATTCTTTTTCGTAACTGCATTTTCTACTTCATTTTTATTTTTTATTACTTCATTAAGCAGTTCTTGATATGTCGCATATCCAATAGAATCCATAAAACCTGCTTGTTCTGCTCCCAAAATATCACCCGCTCCTCTTATGTTTAAATCTTGGCTGGCAATTTTATATCCAGAACCTAGTTCAGTAAAATCTTTTATACTTTTTAATCTTTTATATGCGTCTTCTGTCATATCCTTGTTTGCATTGTAGAATAGGTATGCATAAGCTAATCTATCCGATCTACCAACTCTTCCTTTAATTTGATAAAGCTGTGCCAAACCATATTTATGTGCGTCTTCAATTATAATTGTATTAACATTAGGAATATCCAATCCAGTTTCAATAATAGTTGTACATACCAAAATATCAATATTGCCATCATAAAACTCATTCATCACATCATTTTCATCTATAACGGACATTTGACCATGTGCTATCCCAATTCTTGCATCTTTAAACATATTCTGCAATTCTTTAGCTTTACTATAAATTGTCTGAACTCTATTATGAAGATAATATACTTGACCTTTTCTTCCCAACTCTAAATTAATAGCTTCCTTCAATAATCCATCACTATAAGCAGTTACATATGTTTTAATTGGTAGCCTATTTTGTGGTGGCTCAGTTATTCTAGATAGTTCTCTAATTCCTAATAACGACATTTGCAAAGTTCTTGGAATCGGAGTTGCAGACAAAGTCAAAATATCAATCAGACCAGCAACTTGTTTTATCTTTTCTTTTTGTGCAACACCAAATCTTTGCTCTTCATCCACAATTAATAATCCTAAATCTTTGAACTTAATATCATCCGAAAGAAGTCTATGCGTTCCAATAATTAGATTCAACTCTCCGCTTTTGATCTTTTCTATATTTTCCATTTGTTCTTTTTTTGAAACCAATCGTGAAAAGCATGCTATTTTTACATCAAATCCTTTAAATCTCTGTATAGCAACTTCATAATGTTGCTTGGCCAATAATGTCGTTGGGCAAAGAAATACAACTTGCTTAGAAGCTAAAATAGCTCGATAAGAAGCTCTTAAAGCTAATTCAGTTTTGCCAAATCCAACATCGCCAGCCAATAATCTATCCATAGGCTGTTTTGAAGACATGTCAAAAAATATTTCGTTTAGTGACTTTATCTGAGATTCCGTCAAGTCAAAAGGAAACGCATTTGCAAAGGCTTTCTCCTTTTCTTCATCACCCATAAAAGAATACCCTTGCAAAGCTTTTCTTTTTCTTGAAATATCTAATAATTGATCTGTTAAAAATGTTAGTTTGCTCTGTATTTTAGCTTTCCTTCTAGCCCAAGTTGCACCACCCAATGTATCTAATTGTGGAACATATCCTTCTCTTCCAGAATATTTTTTGAGCATACCAAAATTCATAAGAGGAATGTAAAGCTTTGCATTGTTACGATAATAAACCAAAAGCATGTCCATCCCATTTTTATCAACTACCCCTACATACTTACCAATTCCATGTCTATCAAACACCACATAATCACCAGCCACTAACTCATCATAATGCTTAATAGTTTTTACATCTTTATATCGTGTTAAAAACCTTGATGATGTCTTGTTTAAACCATATATTTCTTTATATCCTAAGAAAATGATTCTATTTTCTTCATCAAGAAAACCTTTTGATAAACTCATATCAATAAAAACAACACTCTTATCTTCTATAGGATAATCACTATAATCAATGCCATCTTTAAACAATTGTTCTTTAAGCGTTTTAGCTTTATCTAAAGATTGTGCAATATAAACTTTATATCCATCTTCTAAAATTGAAAGAACAAGAATCGGAAATGAATAGAAGGAATCAAATGTATAAGGTATATCTTTAATAACATGATTTGAAGACTCGTGTATATTAAGTGTTTGAGCAGTTTTACCAAGATTAGAAAAATCAATGATCAATCCATCTTTTTCAAGTGCCACTTTTCCATTTCTTTGTTCATTAAAAAACTCATCATTAGCAGCAATATAATTATGTATTTTTGTCTTTATCTCTTCTTCATTATATAAATAAATTAAATCAATATAAGATAAAATACTCCTGAATTCTTTGAAATATCTATGATGATAAAATGGAACTGAATAATCATCTTCATTATTTTCCATCGCTTCTATTTTCGCCTTTATCCTTAAATATGATTCATCATATTCTTTAATCGATGTCAAGCTAGTTCTAAGTCTACTAATTATATCATTCGTATCTTCTTTATCATATATCAACTCATGCGTAACTTGTATTTCAGCAGTTTCTAATGAATTAAACGACAGTTCCTTCACAATATCAAACTCTCTAATATCAATTAATTCATTTCCATCAAACTCAAGTCTAGTTGGGCAAAGAGCAATTGACGAATAAAAATCAACTATCATTCCTCTAACAGAAAAATCACCTGGATGTTCTACCATACTAACTCTTCTATATCCCAATTCAACAAAACTATTAATTAAAAATGATCTCGCATAGTCCTTACCTTTAATTAATTTAACTGTTTTATTTAAAAAAGCATTCTTATCTATTACAGGTCTAGTTAATGCAACAGAATTAATAATATAGATACCAGGATTATCCTTGTATAAACCATCTAAAGAACGAAGGCGCTCATAATGTAATTCCTTACTAACTCCCATAAAATCTACACGCACGACTTCATCAAAAAGGAAATAATATATATATTCACTTTCAATAAAATCCTGTAATACCTTAGAAAACAACTGACATTCATATAAACTTGGAAAAACAATTCTAATTTGTGTTTTTTCTTTTCTAAACTTCTTTGCAACACAAAGAGCAAGAGTTTCAAGATTATATCCATTTAACTCTTCTAAATCTAGATTCTTATAAAAATCCAAGTCCAAAATATTCACTTTCCTATATTACCATAAATATATTTTTATTTCAGTAATAATATATTATTCAATAAAATCATAATGTTTGCTTCGCCTTTTTGCGGCTTGATTTCCGGCCAAATCGACGGGTAATTTATGCCTTGTTGTTGGTCGAAAATCCAGCCT
>CAOSOP010000112.1 GCA_948525355.1 uncultured Bacilli bacterium
GTATGGCGCTCCCGCGCCATCCGCCAATCCCCCTCGTCCGCTTCCGGGGGAAGCTCCCTCGGAGGTGTGGGCGCTGGTTAGGGTGAGCACAAAAAAAGAGGTCAATTCATTCAAATACGACCTCTTAATTTTTATAATGACTTTGATGCCTTAGCAACTAAATCAGTAAATGCCTTTGGATCATTGATTGCGATTTCAGAAAGCATTTTTCTGTTCAAATCAATTCCAGCAACCTTTAAGCCATGCATAAATCTTGAATATGAAATTCCATTTAAATGGCATGCAGCATTGATACGTGTGATCCAAAGTTTACGGAAATCTCTTTTACGTAAGCGACGGCTAATATATGAATAATAGTTAGCCTTCATGACTGCTTGATTGGCAGTACGGAAAAGACGATGACGGCTACCAAAGTAACCAGAAGCTTGTTTTAAAACAGCCTTTCTACGTCTATGTGTGACTGTTCCACCTTTAACTCTCATTTTCTCTTCTCCTCCTTATTAATAACGAATCAAGCGTCTTAAACGACGAATGTCGGAACTGCTAATCGTATTTGCTTTACGTGCATGTCTTATACGCTTGTGTGTTTTTGATTGGGCTAAGTGGTTATAACCCTGTGTCTTGATTTTGATGTGGCCAGAACCAGCTACATTAAGTCTTTTCATCAAGCCACGCTTTGTTTTCATTTTTGGCATAATCTTTCCTCCTATTTGCTGTTTGGAAGTACTAAACAACTATAAATCTTTCCTTCTTGAACAGGCTTCTTATCCATAGTACCAAATTCTTTTAATAGATCTAAGAATTTGTTCATTAGATTTTCAATAATATCGGTTTTTGTAATCTGTCTTCCCTTTAAGAAGATACCTACCTTAACACGAAGACCTTTTTGCAAATACTTCTTAGCCATGGTAGCTTTCGTATCTAAATCGTGATCACTAATATTAATCTTAAATCTAATTTCTTTTGCATCACGCTGGGCAATCTTTTGCGTACGAATTTGTTGACGCTCCTTCTTTTGCTTTTCAAAGTGAAATTTACCGTAGTCCAATATTTTGCATACTGGTGGATTCGCTTTACTTGCAACTACAAGCAAGTCCAAACCCATATCCTCTGATAAGCGCAAGGCATCAGCTCTTTTCATTACACCCATTTGCTTGCCGTCTGGATCAATGACCATCATTGATTGAAATGGAATTCTCTCGTTTACGAGATCTTTCGAAACCTTGTCAGGTTTAATAGGAATGTTCCTATTGAAATTACTGTTGATAGTGTTTTCCTCCTTATTGTAAAAAGTGCGGGTCGATTATGTACCCGCACAAATAAATACTTTTTAATTTGGCATTTACCTATCCATATTTATGAATCAGGTGTGAGGGGTACTCATCTTTCCTTGACTTAATAACGTATTTAGTTTATACGCCAATATAGTAAATGTCAAGACTTTTTATATTATGTTCATTATTTTTTACAAATAGTCAGAAATTAGAACTAATATCTTATACAACAGATCTTATGCATTAGGGATATATCTAATATACACTGTTAATGTAAGCCTTTCTTCACCATTAATTATCGAACTAGGAAAGGTTTTCATTGGTTGAACATTAGTAAATTCTTTATCGAGATAGAAACCCTCAATCATAAAGCCTTCTCTTACAAGCACGCTCTTATAGTCATTGATATTATAGCTCATGCCTTCCCCACCACTAATCGTTAGAAGTTTTGTATCACCATCATAAATATCTATGTTGGTTTTCTTTGCAACATTGACTTTAATCAATACATCGCTTGTAGGATTATATGGCAAATGAATTAAATTTTCTTTTTTAACTTCATCTAGATAAATACCTTCTAAGACATATCCATTAGGTATGCTGTAATTTTCACCCCACCATTCTCCATCAATTGTATCAAATAACAATAACTGAGGCGTTGAATCTAAAATTTCATCTTTATAAACTGTCTCAATCGTAACTCGACGAAGTTTTTCAAATCTACCTATTAAATTAACATCATTGCTAGGCATAAACTTTGATTGAAATAAATCATAATCAGTTCCATCATAAGTATACCATCCCAAAAAGCGGTAACCTTCAACGATAGGACTTGGAAGTTCAGGTATTAAAGTATTTGCCGCAAGAAATAAGTCCTCATATTTTGTTGCACCTATATCAACTTCATATGAAAAACTCAAACGTGGATTTAAAATCCATTTAGCATAAAGAACTAGATCATTGCTTGGAAATACTTCAAATTTAAAACGTTCATTAAATTCAGAATCAGTATACCATCCTTCTAGATAATAGTTATCTTTGACTACATATGGTATTTTTGTTGTTATAGGTTCGGTTTCATAACCAGAAATAGAATCAACTGTCGTTCCTCCATTGCTTTCAAAACTTATATTAACCTTTTTCAAAAACTTTGGATATAGTTCAAGTGATACACCAGGCATATAATCAAAGAAAAACTGGCTTCCTTCAGAAGTATACCATCCAATAAATTTATAACCTTCCATAGAAGGAACTTTAAAAGTTTCAGTTATTTGACTTCCAGCACGTGCAGTATAAGTTATAATGTCAGATGAATCATAATTAAGATATATAGTTGGATTCTCCTCTATTTTTGCATACAACTCTAAATTTTTTTCTGGAAACTCATAAAGATTGCATTTATCATTAAATTCTTTGTCATAATACCATCCAAAAAACTTATCATCTGTTTCGACACTTTCTAAAGTTAAAGGCATACCTTGGTAACCTGTAGCTTCAGTAAAAACATCAGCACCAACATAATAAGTTATATTGACCTTATTTGCCCAGCCAGCATAAAGTCTATACGATAAGAGGTAGGGGAAAATAAGTTCTGAAGATGAGCCAGTTGCTTCTTTATTTTCATACCAACCTTTAATCATTGCATTTTCCTTTGTAGGTATATATTCTGTTTCAGATTCTTCAAAAACTAGTTTTCTACCCGAAACTCCTTTAATCTCTTTTGCAACAGTTCCATCAGAAAAAAGTCCGCCGTTAGCATCAAGTATTAATGTTCCATATTTCTTGTTTGAACAAGATGGAAGACTGATTAATAAAACAAGTGGAATTAGTATTTTAGTTTTCTTCATATAAACTCCTACTTTTGCCCATAAGCAAGTAATAACAGAAAGCAAATAAATATAATGACATTTATCACTGCACTAATTATATCTAAAACACGAATTAAAGTTGTTAAAACACCAAATTTATCATATGCAATATACGCTAATACAAATGAAACAACAGTAAAAAACATTCCAACTGCCGATAAAGGCATAAACAAAAACGAGCCAATCAAGCAAATAAAAGAAAACACGAAAAGGACCCAAGAGCTTATATATAAAGCTTTTGCAGTCTTATATTGCTTCTTCGTCAGATAAGATTTATTCTCACTCTTTGTAACATCAGAGTTATGGTTAGAATTAATATCTTTATTATCACTATTTTTCATTACTATTAAGTATAGCATTTATTACGACATAATTAAATACAAACTTTTTAAATTTTCGCTTCGCCTTTTTGTGGGTTCTGAAAATTCTCGGGCCAGCCTGGTATTTCAGTGA
>CAOSOP010000113.1:0-3149 GCA_948525355.1 uncultured Bacilli bacterium
AGAAACAACTTCTAATTTACTAATGGGGTTGTATCCTAGATAAAGCTGCAAAATGCTATATGCAAAGGTTGCATCATTCCATGATGAAAATGCATGTACAGCTCTAGCTGTGAATGCGTATCGGAGTGGTGCGCCTCCACCTCCACCCCCACCTCGTCCTTCGCCTGGGGCTGCGGACTCGGCGGTGGAATAGGAGGTGGGGGCGAGATGTTAAATTACTTCTTGCTTTTCTTTTTCGTAGTTGTGAACAAAGTTTATCAAGAGAATAGATATGTCATCGTCATTGATAATTGATGACTTAAGAATGCTTTCAATTGATAAATCATTTTCTTTATTTAATTTTTCCAAAGTATACTTATCGATAGTAATTCCATCAGATATTAACAGAAGCTTGTCGCCTTCATTAGGGTATAATTTAAATGGCGTGTATTCTAAATTTGATACAATACCTAGTGGTGGATTGTTATTTACTATTTCTTCAACATTATCTTTTTTAATTAGGAAACTATTCGGCGATCCAAATTTATATAGTTTTATCTCATCAATGTTTACAAACAGAAAGTCTATTGCTAAAAAGTTTTCTCCTCCACCTTGATATGAAAGTATAGTATTTATTTCTTCTAATCGTTCTTCTATACTTGCGTCGTTTGTTCTGCTTAGTGTCAAAAGTCTTTCGGCAATTTTTCCGTGTTTGTAGCTGCTCGCATTATGTCCCATTGCATCAATTAGCGCTAATTCTTCATAGTTATAAGATTTGTAATGATTAATTATGTCGCCGCTATTTTGTGAATGGTCTTTTTTATATGCCTTAATTTCGATGTTTTTTAAAAAATCACTTTTTATATCATATGAAAAAGTATGATCAAGAAGATTAAATCTTGGATATGAATCAAGTTTTTTATTGAGTATGTTTTCTGTTGTTTTAAGTTCTACAGGACTTAATTTTTCGTAAGCTTTTATTTTTTCATCTTCAATAGTGCATATTATATCTTTTTTTAAATTATTATTAACTGTCTCAGTTGACACCTTGTTTTCTTCTTCTTTATAGCAAAGCGATTTTATTGGTGCAACAATGCTTTTTAATGCTGAGTATTGTTCTTGTTTTATTCGTTGTGATTTCTGCTCGTATGCGACCATTTCTTTTAATACTTTATATCTATAGACAAGTTTTCCACCATTTGGACAATTTTTAAGTGCTTCATCTTTATATGGTTTGTATAGTTTATTCGGAAGGTTTTCTACGAAACGATTTAAATGAATACAATCTTCTTGGTGCGAACATTTGCTACATGATTTTATCTTTAAGTTTTCTCGAAGTGATTTTTTATCTAGATATGGATCTATAGAATTATCCATTATTATATTTAAGTATTCGTGAATATTGTTTATTGTCAGTTGCCTATCATCTGTTTTATCATTAATTGTTATTTTATTTGGTGTTAGAATTAGTAGTGCTAGTGTTAGGGCGATTAATGGAAAATAAAATGTTTCGGATTTAAAGAACCGCGTTGGTTCATTCACAATATTTAGCGCTTCGATTATAACAGTGTATGAAATCAGGGAAAGGTTTGCATTTAACAAAAGTGATGATATGAAAAAAGCTGGATATATCATTATTAATGTTTTTGCTGGCATGAGTAGATAAAAGTATGAAATAAGAAAAGAACAGGCTAGGAAAGACAATCTTTCACCTATTGTTTTTGTTTTTATTAATGCAAAATAGAATGTGAAAATTACCGCTGGTAGAAGAAGAGAATTATATGAATAGAATAATGATGGAAGAAATGATAGTGTTATATACTTGTTTATTTGATGAATCTCATCAGTTTGATTTTTATTTATTAAAGTGTAATAGCCTGAAAGAGTGAAGAGGAATGAAAAAATTGATTTTATTATGCTAGTTTGATTAAAATTATTTAAGAGGAATAGAGGTGTTAAGACACTATAAAAAATAATTATTGGAAGACAATTTAATATTTTATTTTCTTTAAACTTAGGCAGTGAAAACAGCGCTAACCAGAAAAAAGATATTATGGCGATTTCAATGCCATAGTACAATGAATTAATGAATGCACATGTGAGTATTACTATTACATTTACACTTAAGAGCAGAAAGGAACAACTGGCAAAGTATATTAGCGTTAGGCCGATAAAAGGATTCATATTATAATTGTTATTTGTTAATGTCGAAAAAATAGCTATTGCAAAAACAATAACTGCATTAAGCAGTTTTTTCTTATCTACAAATTCTTCTTTTAATTTATTTATTATTAGTTTCATAGCACTAATGTTAATACGGAAGTGCTAAAAAATTTGTCAAATTATATCTTCTTTAATTTCTTACTTCGTTTTGACTTCTTTTTTCTTTCCTTTTTCTTAATTTTAAATATCTTTTTAAGCCTTAAGATAAAGCTTCTTTTTTTCTTTAATAAAGGAATATAAATATATTTTTTTAAATAAAAAGTTAATTGTTCTATTTTTCTTAAAAAATGAATTCGGTAAAAAGAATAGTAAACAACTAATCCAATACCAAAGAATGCAAAATAGAAAATATTATATTTTCCACTACATATGGAGCATAGGATGTAATAATAAATTAATGCCAGAGAAGAAAATAATGAAATTTCAAAAATAAGACGTATAAACTTTCCTTGCTTTTTATAAAATATTCGATTAAAGAAATCGTATATTAAGAATGACAAAAATCCCATGAAAAAAGAAAAGAATATAGAACCTGCCTGAACTTTAAGTGGTATCATTTGAATATCTTTTTAAATATACTTTCGTTGTTCTTTTTAAAATCTGAACCAGAATATTTTAATGAATCTATTTGACCATTTATGCATAAATCGCCTTTCGTCATGAGCATGTCTTCAATAGATAATTCGTGTCCAGTAATAATAAGATTTCCAAGATTTGTAATCACCAGAAATTGTTTGTCATTAAATGACTCTAGTTTTTTAACTCCACTAATGATTATCTTTTTTCTGTCTATTATGTTTATTGTACTTTTATTTTCTTGTTCCATAGTTTCACCTGTAAAACAATATGAAAGTTTATTTAATAATATTCATCTATATTGTAATTCGCCTTTTTGCGGCTTCACTTCGGGCCAGATTGAGGGTTTTTGAATGGGCTTGTTTGCGTAC
>CAOSOP010000113.1:3159-3385 GCA_948525355.1 uncultured Bacilli bacterium
CGACACTTGTTGATAGCTTTGGGGCCAATTTGATGGGTGATTTATACCACTTTGAGTGTCACCATTCCAAATGTAACCAATGCTTTGAAGCATACCCATGTATACTTTTGGATAGTATCTTTCTGGGCAATTTGTATAGTTATAACAGTACATATAAGAGCCTGTATTAGGGAGGTTGAGCGAAGAAACAACTTCTAAATATGAAATGGGATTGGTTCCTTGGTTA
>CAOSOP010000114.1 GCA_948525355.1 uncultured Bacilli bacterium
CCGGCATAAATTACCCCTCAATCTGGCCGGAAGTGAAGCCGCAAAAAGGCGAAGCTACTTAGTCAAACTCTCTAATTTTAACTTCAAGGCTTCGTACGCTTTATGTAAATCTTTAATGTTTGCAACCGTTTTTTCCATTGGACAAATGTCTGTTCCAGAACGGTTTATTATTTTATCTGTCAATACTTTGTAAGAATACGAAATGCTATTTTCTTCTAACACTTTGATAGCGCCATAACTAATAACTTCGGCATAAACATTTTTTACTTTTGCTAAAGCCATT
This sequence comes from uncultured Bacilli bacterium, assembly GCA_948525355.1. Lineage (GTDB taxonomy): Bacteria > Bacillota_I > Bacilli_A > RFN20 > CAG-288 > CAG-345. The sequence goes on from CAOSOP010000114.1 coordinate 284, forward strand.
AGCATAGCAACCGCTTTTCCAACTATTTTATCAGCAACACTAAAATCATTAACATTTATTTTATTTGCTAATACATCCATCATTGGAGCAATTCCAGTTTTATCATAAATTATTACTTCATCATTCTTAACTAAGACACATGTATGTCCTTCATTTAAAATGCTTTTTGCTCTTTCTAAATCAGTCATTTTTCTTCTCTTTGTTTAAAAATATGCTTAATCCTATAACTATAAATGGCAAAGCAACAGCCTGCAAGATAAGTCCACTAACACCTGTTCTTATTTGTGATATAACAACTTCAACACTTAATCCACTTACATTTTGAAATATAAGTGCCATTAAAATAAATGTTACTCGTCCAGCAAGTTGTGCCAATATAATTGCAGGAAAAGCCATCCATTTATTCTTATTTATCTTTTTTGAGAATAAACCTGATATTACTGCAAAAACTGCCAATTCAACAATCATAAATGGCAATCTATTTAATGCTGGCATAGGATTGTTATTAATAGAAGTTAATAAAAAACTTAATATTGGTGAGGCAATACCAACTCCAAGTCCCCACCACACTCCTAATACGCAACCAGCAAGCAGTACAGGTAAGTACATAGGTAACCAGATCATTCCACCTTTACTACCTACAGTTAAATGTACAATTTGTGGTAGACCTATAGCTAAAGCTATTAAGACGATAGAAACAATAGTTTTAATCGTTATTTTCAATCCTAATTTATAATTCTTTCTAGTTAATGCTAAATCTAACATATTAATTTCCTCCTTTTTTATTTAATATCTATAAGTTCAGCTTTTAATACACATGGTAAGTTATAATTTCTTTTTCCTGCACCATATCCAGTTTTAATTACCTTAACTTCAACTAGCTCAAAACCAAATTCTGCAGTCGCGCATAAGCTCGCTAGTCCAGTAGGCGTTATTAACTCGTAAGGCAAATCATCTTCGGCAATAGTTAAATTAAATCTTTCAATCATATTTTTTATTGCTGGCGTTGGTATAGGCAGTTTTCCTATTCTAGTATTAATCATTCCTCTACCTTCCCTAAGATTATAAGCATACACCTTATCGATATTTAATCTATCAATACAGAATGCAAAACTTACTATATCGATTATCGAGTCCATAGCGCCAGTTTCATGAAAGACTATTTCATCTTTTTTGATCCCATGTGCCTTTGCTTCAGCAGTTGCGACTATATCAAATATTCTTATCGCTAAATCCTTAGATTCTCTTGATAAAAGTTCACTACTATTAACTATTTCAATAACATCATTAAGTTTTCTTTTAGACTCTATTTTATAAGTTTTGCTTTCATTAGAATAAAGAAAACTCATATCATGATCATGATTATCATCTTTTAGTATTACATCAAAGTCAATCGCCATTGTTCCTTTTTTATTTATTCTTTTAATATTTAACGAATAGTTACCAATGCTTAATTCCTTGAGAACATTATTCAATTCATTAGCATCAACTCCTAAATCTAAAAGACTTCCAACAAGCATATCGCCACTAACGCCATTTATACAATCAAAACGCAAAGCCTTCATTATTATTCCTTATCAATATTTATTAAAGTATATTCTCTCGATCCATAACCAAGCTTTGCTGCTGTTTCAATTGTATGTATTCCATTTCTACTTTCAACTCTTTCGATGAAATGATCTCTTCCTCTATCATTAGAAGCATAAACCAAATCGATACATGCTTGATCTAAAGCAATTGGATCTGTAGAAGCTAGTATGCCAATATCCTTAAGGCAAGGATCTTCAGCAACAGCGCAGCAATCACAGTCAACCGACATATTGCACATAATATTTATATAAGCAATATTTCCTTTAAAATATTCAACAACAGATCCAGCTGATTCAGCCATAGCCTCTAAAAAATCATCCTGCTTAGCAACCATATCCCAAACTTTGTACTGGTCATCTGTCACTCCAGCCGAATGAATATAAGCCTTTCCAGCACTAGAAGCACAACCAATAGATAACTGTTTTAACGCACCACCATATCCACCCATTGGATGACCTTTAAAGTGTGACAAAACAAGCATTCCATCATAGTTTTCAATTCTTTTTCCTACATAGTTCTTCTTAATAACTTTTCCATTAGGAATTTGTAAAATCAAATCAGGCTCTTCAGAATCCAAAATATCAACATCAAAATACTTTGTCCATCCATGCTCATCAAGTAGTTTCATATGCCTATCTGTTGTATTACGAGCACCTTCGTAAGCAGTATTACATTCAACTACAGTTCCATTAACATATTCAATCATAGGTCTCATGAATTCTGGATGAAGATAATTTTGATTTCCTTTTTCACCAGAATGTACTTTAACTGCAATTTTGCCATTCAATTTTTTCCCTAAAGCTTTATAAATATTAACAACACTTTCAGGCGTTAACACTTTAGTAAAATAAACTTTTGCTTTTTCCATTTAATTCTCCTCCTATTATTTTCATCATCTTATTCATCGCTTTCTAAAGATACTAGCAATTCATTAAACCTTCTTAGATTTTTAATTAAATCCATTAGTTCATCTTTATTCTCATTAAATACATTATCTTCTTTAGAAAACAAATCATTTAATATGCTATCTGCATATTCTTTTCCACTTATAGTATAAGAAACAAGTCTCTCTCTTTTATCCTCCCCTTTAGTCAAAATAACATATCCTTTTTTCTCCAAATCCTTTATTATTGTATTAATCGTAGACTTAGGTAAACAACAATGTTCACACAAATCGAGTTGCCTATGCTGCTTTCCATCATTTAAAGCATATAACAGCCAAAATAAATTACTAGAAACAACATTAAACTTGCGTGCGTATTCATCATACTTAGCGTTAATAGAATTAATAGTATTACAGTATTCGAAGAAAAACTCTCTTGAATTCAATATATCACCTCCAATTGATACGATTTCGTATTAATTATAATCCGACTATAACAACTTGTCAACATCTCACCTCCACCTCCTATTCCACCCCCGAGGACGTGACCCCCGGGAACGGCCGAGGGGG
>CAOSOP010000115.1 GCA_948525355.1 uncultured Bacilli bacterium
ACAACTTTAATGGCACCGTAACCGACCAAATTTACACGAAAAATATATGGCCAAAAAATTACCAACAAGACCCGCAAAAAGGCGAATAATATATTTTATTTGGTACATAAATCATTTTGAAAAAAGAACAAATTAAAAAATAAATAAATTTAATATAGATTTACTGCTTGCATCGGTTTATAATAGATATGTATCTAAATTTGTAGATATAAAGTTATAATTTGTACTAGCAGTACTTATTTATATATTTACATCTTTTTTAAGTTATTTTTTATGATAGAAATATACGGATTAGTGTACTGCCTCTATAATTAAATCACATTAAAATAGAAAGGAAAAATATGAAAACAGGTGCAATAATTTTAACACAAAGTTTTGACCTAGCTACCTTGATTCTCAGCTTAATTGGTGGTTTGGTCCTCGGTATAATTATCGGTGCTCTCATAATATGGTTTATTCCATTCTTTAGAACAAATCGTGCTAAAAATAAGAGCGAAAAAATAATCCGAGATGCAGAAATCAAAGCTGAACACATAGAAAAGAATGCGAAAATCGATGCTCGCTCCACAATTAATGAACTCAAAGCAGCAGCTGAAAGTGAAATTAAAGTTAGAAAAGAGGTTGTGGCGGAAAGTGAAAAGAAACTTGATGCTCGTGAAGCACAAATTGATCGTCGTGATCAAATGATTCTTCAAAAGGAACAGCAATTAGATCAAAAAAAGGAAGAATATAACAATAAGATTAATAGTCTTTCTAAAAAAGAAGATGAATTACAATTAAAACTTGATTCAATTATATCTGAACTACAAAAGGTATCCAATATGTCATTAAATGATGCTCGTTCTGAAATTATGAGAAGAGTTGAAGAAAAAATGACAAAAGAAATTGCTCTCTACATGAAAAATGCTGAAGAAGAAGCAGAAGAACAGGTTGAGAATAAGTCAAAAGAACTTTTATCACTTGCAATAAGCAAATATTCTCAAGAAGTTACTTGTGAAAGAACTGTATCAGTCGTTGCTCTTCCTTCAGATGAAATGAAAGGTAGAATAATTGGACGTGAAGGAAGAAACATTAAATCCTTAGAATCGCTTCTTGGAGTTGATATCATTATCGATGATACACCTGAAGTTATAACTCTTTCATGTTTTGATCCAATAAGAAGAGAGATTGCACGTATGACAATCGATGCCTTGATTAAAGATGGTAGAATCCAACCAGGAAGAATTGAAGAAATACATAGTAAATGCAAACAAGAACTTGCTTCAATAATTCATCGCTGTGGTGAACAAGCTTGCGCTCGTCTTGGACTTCCACGCATCCATAAAGAACTTATTGATTTCATCGGTCGTTTAAAATATCGTACATCTTATGGGCAAAACGCATTAGAGCATTCAATTCAAGTCGCATACTTGTGTGGTACAATGGCCGCAGAATTAGGTCTTGATCAAAATTTAGCCAAGCGCGCAGGACTTCTCCACGACATTGGTAAAGCGGCAGACTTTGAAATGGATGGTTCACATATCGAAGTTGGTGCTAGATTAGCAAAAAAATATGGAGAACCAGAAGTTGTTATTAATGCAATAGAATCACACCATGGTGATAAGCCATCAAAATACATCATTTCTACTCTTGTCCAAGCCGCAGATACTTTATCTGCAGCCCGTCCTGGTGCAAGAAGTGAAACACTTGAAAACTACATTAAACGTATTGAAGACTTAGAAAAAATTTGTAAGAGCTTTGACGGTGTTTCAAACTGCTTCGCTATGCAATCAGGCCGCGAAATAAGAGTTTCAGTCATTCCAGATAAAGTTGATGATATAGCATCTTATAAACTTGCAAGAGATATAAAAGATAAGATCCAAAACGAAATGACATATCCTGGTCAGGTAAAAGTTTCTGTAATAAGAGAACTTCGCGCAGTAGAGATTGCTAAATGATAAATATACTTTTTATCGGTGATATATGCGGCAAACTAGGAAGAGAAGCGGTTAAAAAGAACATTCCTCTTCTTAAAGAAAAATATGCAATTGATTTTATCGTTGCTAATGGAGAAAATACTACACATGGTCGTGGACTCAGCTATTCTCATTATAAAGAATTAATGGACTATGGTATTAATTGTATTACAATGGGAAATCACTTTTTTGGAGTTGAAGAAATAATTAGATCTAATGAAAAATATACTAATCTAATTAGACCATTAAACTTACCCGAGAAAATACCAGGAACTGGTACAAAAGTATTTACTGTTAAAGGTAAAACAGTACAAATCACGAACTTATTAGGTGTATCAGAAATTAACTTCATGGGTCAAAACAATCCATTTACTTGTATTGATAATCTTTTGTCAACAAATAAAAGTGATATACACATAATAGACTTTCACGCCGAGGCAACAGGCGAAAAAGGAGCACTTGCAAGATTTGTTGATGGAAAAGTATCTGCAGTAATAGGAACACACACACATGTACAAACAAATGATGCTAGAATACTTCCTCTTGGAACTGGACTATTAAGCGATGTTGGAGCATGTTGTGCCTATAATAGTATTCTTGGAATGAATTCGGATGAAGTAATATCTAGAAACGCCTATGGTATACCAAAACGCTTCTTTACTCCATCTACAGGTCCAAAACAATTTAATGCAGTAATTTTGATGTTTAACGATGAAATGAAGCTAACCGAATTTAAACTAATATCCGATATAAGCCAATAAATTAAACTATTAAAATAGAATAATAAATTAAAGTAAGAAAATAATAATAGAGATGAAGAAATTCCGCTCTATTATTTTTTCTATAAGCAAAGTAGTTACAATATATGTAACAATTTTTTTCCTGTCATTCTTGAGTTTATCATTTGAAATGAGAAAATCATCGATTATATCTGAAACAACACTAAATCAGTATGCTGAAGAACTCAATGCTGAAAATGTATATCAAGTAAAAATAAATAATGATACAACACATCTTGAAATAATCGTTACAGAAATAGGTGACATTGAGGAAAGATTAAAAGATGTCATGTATTTTAAACTAAAACATAACTTTAACAATTATTATTTCCTTTTCGTAAGCCCTGAACACACTCTTTATATTGTAATAAACACATCTAATGAAATCTTTTACGAGTATAACTAACTCACCCCCACCAACAACGCCCACCCCGTTGAGGAAGCTGCCGCTGG
>CAOSOP010000116.1 GCA_948525355.1 uncultured Bacilli bacterium
CCACCCCCTCGGCCGTTCCCGGGGGTCACGTCCTCGGGGGTGGAATAGGAGGTGGGGGTGAGTTATTAATTATTATGCTTTCTAGCATGTTCTAAAAGAACATCAATATCATTTTCAGTATAAACTTTTATTCCGTTTTTTTCTAACAAATTAGCTGCTATTCCTTTTCCTTTAATTAATTTATGACTAAAAGTTCCATCATAAATCATATTATATCCACACGATGGTGAATTTTCTTTTAAAACAGCAAATCTAATTCTTTTTTCTTTAGCTAAATCTAATGCTTTTTTTGCACCTAGGCTATACTCTTTTGTACAATCAGTTCCATTTTTAGTTACAACTCTATCACCAATTATTTCACATGGATCTCGCGGAATACTTAGTCCACCATCTACTTCTGGACAAATTGGGATAACATTATAAAAGACAGACAATTCGGTAACCTTATTGTTCTTTTTTTCCTTTCCATCATATCTTACTTTAGATCCTAATAAACAAGCAGATACAATAATATAATCTAAGTCAAAACTTTTTTTCATATTTTTATTATACATTTATAATAAAATAGAATAAATACTCACTTTTTTTCAACAATAAATTTGGAGGATAAAAAATGCCAAATTTAAGATGTCATGACGTTACTTGTAAACACAATCACTCTGGAAAATGTGGAATGAATAGTATCAAAGTATCATTTAATGCTCGATGCTCCTCATATGATTTCGACCACGGCGAACAAAAAAATGACATGGAGCTTGCAGAAGAAATAGCATGTAGCAACTGCATTTCTAGACAAAAAGTTTGTTGTGAAGACATTAACTGCATGAATAATGACAGCCGTCAATGTTCACTAAATAATTTAAGAATTGACAGAATATCTAATTCACCAATTTGTGTCAATGAGCGTCCAAAAAAGAGCTACAAGTAGTATTTCTAGGCAGATTTACTGCCTAAATTATTTAAATAAATTACACTATAGTTTTATAATTAATTATAAATAGGAAGACATAATATAAATACTTGTTAAAAAAGCAAATATTTAAAAAATTAATGCTTGAAAAAACATTTTACATACTATAAACTATATAAGCGTGGAGCGTTACCCAAGAGGCTGAAGGGGCGGGCTTGGAAAGCTCGTAGACAGTAACATGTGCTAGGGTTCAAATCCCTAACGCTCCGCCACTAGCGGACACTTAGCTCAGCCGGGAGAGCGTTTCCTTCACACGGAAGAGGTCGCAAGTTCGATCCTTGTAGTGTCCACCAATTAAAAATATCGAATATGCCAACGTAGCTCATCAGGTAGAGCAACTGACTTGTAATCAGTAGGTGGAGGGTCCGAGTCCTTTCGTTGGCACCATGTAATAATTAATGCCCTATTTAAGGGCTTTTTTAATAATCACTTTTTATAAAAACAAAAAAGCCCAACTACTGGGCATAATTTTAAAGTCTGGTGACCCGTACGGGATTCGAACCCATGAGTGCATGCGTGAAAGGCATGTGAGTTAAGCCACTTCTCCAACGGGCCAGATGGCGCTTAGTGCAGGGCTCGAACCTGCGACCGATCGGTTAACAGCCGATTGCTCTGCCGACTGAGCTAACTAAGCGTCTTGATTAGTTTAGCATAGCAAAAAAAAACTTGCAATCCTTTTTTTAAAAAAACTGCAAATTTTTTGCTGTGCAAATACTACTAAAAATCTTATTAACCAAATTGTTTTGCTTAAAAATCTTAATTAAATAGAAAGAGTATCAAATTACATCATCTTTCTATCTTTAATTCTTAAATCTGCAAAGAAAATAAGAATATTAATAAGAGCACATATTGCGATGAAAACATAGATTATTTTTGCACCTATGTTATAACCTTGAGTTATCCATGTAACAAGATTAAAGTCAAATAAGGCGATTAATGCCCAGTTAAATGCTCCTATGATAGTAAATGGTAGCGTAACTTTTTGCAAAATATTATTCATATCTAATTCCTTTCGCAATCTTATTATGTGTATTCATATCTAATTTTATTCTTTTCTATTCATAATTATTAAATGCACAACATAAGTTTTAAACGGAAGAGGTGGAAAATGATTAAAAAGATTATACTTGGCGCCGTTATCTTGGCTGTTATTGTGCTTGCAGGATGGAAACTTTTCTTTTCTAAATCCGACGTTTCTAAAAAATTGGATAAAGTTAAAGAGAATTTAACAGCATACCATATGGAAGCAAACATGGATTTAACCGCTAACGAAGAAACACGCTCATATTTCGTTACTACAGATTATTGTAAAAAAGATAATAATGATTATTTTAGAGTTTCAATGCTCGATAAAAACATTAATCAAACTCAAATTATGCTTAAAAATAATGAAGGAGTGTTCGTACTAACACCTTTATTAAATCAAGTATATAAATTTAAAGGTGATTGGCCTTTAAACAGTCCAAAACCATATTTATATCATTCTTTATTAGACAATTTAGATAATAAACACGAAGTTAAAAAAATGGATGATGGATATCTAATATCCGGACCAGCAGAATATGTAAATTCACCAGAATGGATAAAGCAAGACATTAAGTTTTCAACAGAATTAAAACCATTGTGGGTTGATATAAAGAATGAATCAAACACAGTTGTAGGAAAAGTTACTTTTACAAATTGTGATTTCACACCAAAATACAGCGATGATTTCTTCAATGTTGAAAGTAATATGAAGCAAGCTCAAGATGAAGAAAATAAGCCAAACGAAGATACACAAGTAACATTCGAAGATCTTCCTCTTCTTCCAGCAGAAAATACAGAAACACTTCAAGAAAAAACAGTCAGTCATATTAATGGTAACAGCTATTATATAATGACATTTACTGGAAAACATAATTTCACTATGGTACAAGGCATTGCTGAAAAATACGACGAAATGAAAATAATTGAAGTAGACATGGAATATGTTGAAACAATTAATGGTGTTGCATTTAAAGATGGAAATAGAATAATCTATCAAAAAAATGGTGTCTCGTTTGATATCTATTCCGATACAATGACTATTCCAGAAATAATAAGTGTAGTTAATAATATGGAGTCATACGAAAAGAAGTAAACCATGAACTGTCTCTTAATGAGGCAGTTTTTTTGTTGCTCACCTCCACCTCCTATTCCGCCACCTCACCCTAACCTCCTATCGCGCCACCGAGCAA
>CAOSOP010000117.1 GCA_948525355.1 uncultured Bacilli bacterium
CGGCGCCCCACCTCCTATTCCACCGCCTCGTCCTTCGCCTGGGGCTGCGGATTCGACGGCGGAATAGGAGGTGGGGGCGGAAAATGTCGAAAAAATGTAGTGTTTATAAAAAAATTTAAAAAATTTTTTTGACACTTTATTTATATATAATGACTAGATAATTTACTAGAAACAACCTATATAATAAATATGAAGCCTCTTGTTAAATGATTTTGTTTTAAATATAATCTTGTTACTTTGGTAGGAGGATGATGAAATGGTAAAGAAGATTACGAAGCGTGATGGAAGAGTTGCAACATTTGATTCGACAAAAATACTTAATGCGATTAACAAGGCAATTGAACGTTCTGAAGAGTCTGTTAAGGTTGGAGAATTAGTTGATGAAGTTGTTTCTATCATTAATGAAAAGTATTCAAAGAATGACATTCCTACAGTTGAAGAGGTTCAAGATATTATTGAGAATGTTTTGATAGCTCATAATTATGCTAAGACTGCCAAAGAATATATTACATATCGTCGTGAAAGGACTAATGTTAGAGAGGCAAAATCTAGATTAATGTCTACTCTTAAAAATATTACTTTCCAAGAGGCTAAGGATAGCGATGTTAAGAGAGAGAATGCTAATATCGATGGTGATACAGCAATGGGCACCATGTTGAAATATGGTTCTGAATCGGTTAAGGACTTTTATTTAACACATGTTTTATCTAAAGAATCTGCTAGTGCTTACATTAATGGTGACATTCACATTCATGATTTGGACTTTTATACATTGACTTTGACTTGCTGTCAAATAGATTTATTGAAGTTATTCCATAATGGTTTCTCTACTGGTCACGGATTTTTAAGAGAGCCTAATGATATAAGATCATATGCAGCATTAGCTTGTATTGTTATTCAGGCTAACCAAAATGACATGCATGGTGGTCAAGCAGTGCCAAACTTTGATTTTGCCATGGCTGAAGGTGTTAGAAAGACTTATCAAAAGTTGTTTAGAAATAATATCATTAAATATATCAAGTTTGTTGATAACATTGATTTAACCGATGATATTAAGGCATATTTTAAGGAATTATATTCTCTTGACCTTGATCCACGTTATCATGATAAAGAGTCTACCGAAAAAGTGTTTGATTTATTAAAGAAGCGTTATCCTAAATGCAGTTTTGATAAAATCTCTAATTCTGTAGTTGCTGATTCTGAAAGAGAAGTAGAAGATCAAACACATCAGGCTATGGAAGCTTTGATTCATAATTTAAATACAATGCATTCACGTGCTGGTGCACAAGTACCATTTTCTTCTTTAAACTATGGAACTGATACTTCTGAAGAAGGACGTTTGGCTGTTAAAAGTATATTACAAGCTACTAGCGAAGGTCTTGGTGATGGTGAAACTCCTATATTCCCAATTCAAATCTTTAAGGTTAAAGAAGGAATTAGTTATAATCCTACAGATCCTAACTATGATCTTTTCCAATTGGCGATTAAGTGTTCTGCAAAGAGATTATTTCCTAACTTTTCATTCTTAGATGCTCCATTTAATAAGCAATATTATAAAGAAGGTGATTATAACACTGAAGTTGCTTATATGGGTTGTCGTACCAGAGTTATGGGTAATGTTTATGATCCTAGTAAAGAAGTTACTTGTGGTAGAGGTAATTTGTCATTTACATCAATAAACCTTCCAAGATTGGGAATTGAATCTAATCATGATATAAAGTTATTCTTTAAAAAATTAGATGATATGTGTGATTTAGTTATAAAACAGTTGCTTGAAAGATTTGAAGTTCAAAGACATAAGAAAGTTAAGAATATGCCATTTTTAATGTCTCAACATGTTTGGATTGATTCTGATAAACTTTCTTGGGAAGATGAAATTGATGAAGTAATTCGTCATGGTACATTGACGGTTGGATTCATAGGACTTGCAGAATGTTTGGTCGCTTTGACTGGAAAACATCATGGTGAATCCTTGGAAAGCCAAGCTCTAGGCCTTAAGATTGTTTCTCATATGCGTGAAAAAATGGATAAGGCAGCAAAGAAGTATAAATTGAATTTCTCTTTAATTGCAACACCTGCCGAAGGATTATCTGGACGCTTTATTAAAATGGATAAAAAGAAATATGGTGTTATTAAGGGAATAACGGATAGAGATTATTATACTAACTCTTTCCATGTGCCAGTTTATTATCCAATTTCTATGTTTAAAAAGATTGATATAGAGGCTCCATATCATAATTATACAAATGGGGGTCACATTACTTATATTGAAGCTGATGGAGATTTAGTTAAAAATGAGCAAGCATTTGAAAAAATCGTTCGTCATATGAAAGAAGCTGGCATCGGATATGGTGCAGTTAATCATCCTGTCGATAGGGATCCTGTGTGTGGTTATAACGGAATAATCGATAATACTTGTCCAAAATGTGGTAGAAGCGAAAAGGATGGAGTATCTTTTGAAAGAATAAGAAGAATTACTGGATATCTCGTTGGTACATTAGACCGCTTTAATAACGGAAAACGCGCTGAAGAACATGATAGAGTAAAGCATACTCTGGATAATGATTGTGAAAAATAAAGTACGTTTAGCTGGAATAATACAAGAATCTGTTGTAGATGGCCCTGGCATAAGAATTGCTATTTTTATGCAGGGCTGTTTGCATAATTGTTTAAATTGTCATAATCCTAAAACTTGGGATTTAAATGGTGGAAAAGAATATAATCTAGATTATATAGATGATATTATAAAGAATAATCCATACACAGATGGGATTACTATAACTGGTGGTGATCCGTTTTATCAGTTGGAAGCGTTAAATGAAATACTAAAACTGATTAATGATAAATATAAACTTAATACTATTGTTTATACTGGTTTTGCATATGAAGAACTTTTAGAAATGATTAGTGAACATAAAGTTGTTTTAGATATTTTGAAAAAGATAGATATTTTAATTGATGGTAAATTTGATTATGAACGCAGAGATTTATCACTGCTTTATAGGGGATCATCAAATCAAAGAGTTATAGATGTTAAGAAATCATTAAGAGAGAATAAAGTTGTAACAACAGAGTTTTAACTCACCCCCACCAACAACGCCCACCCCGTTGAGGGAGCTGCCCCTGGCAGCGGACGAAATGGGGTGGGCGTTGAAGGCGGGGCTCCTACC
>CAOSOP010000118.1 GCA_948525355.1 uncultured Bacilli bacterium
GTACGCTACAAAGCACATCAAAAGAATGGAATTTCGACCGTCAAAACAATATAAATCACCCATCAAATTGGCCCCAAAGCTATCAACAAGTGTCGCAAAAAGGCGAAGCTTTGCACTATATACTTTTTAAGTGCTTTAAACTCATATAAATATATATTTATCGTACTAGAAACATTATTTGTAATCCATTAAGTTGATAATATTGCACTATGATTGATGTATGTATAAAATTATAATAATTATTTTAAAAAATATCTTGAAATTTATATTCGTTATTGCTATAGTATTAAAGATGTCTTTTTAAGTTGGATGTTTAGCTCAGCTGGGAGAGCATCGCCTTTACACGGCGGAGGTCAGAGGTTCGAGCCCTCTAACATCCACCATTATACCTAAGTGGAAGAATAGCGAAGAGGCTAAACGCGGCAGACTGTAAATCTGTTCCTTCGGGTTCGGTGGTTCGAATCCACCTTCTTCCACCATAGTTGGGGTATGGCCAAGCGGTAAGGCATCAGACTTTGACTCTGATATGCCCTGGTTCGAATCCAGGTACCCCAGCCATTAAATGTCCCGTTAGCTCAGTCGGTAGAGCACTTGACTTTTAATCAAGGGGCCATAAGTTCGAATCTTATACGGGACACCACTTCAAAGTTCGCTCGGGTGGCGAAACAGGTAGACGCAAGGGACTTAAAATCCCTCGGTCGCAAGACCATACGAGTTCGACTCTCGTCCCGAGCACCATTAAAATTCACTCAGATGATGAGTGTTTTTTTATTGTAATAAAAAAGGCGTTAGATTTTGACGCCTATAAACTACTATAAGATATTTACATTATATTGAATGATTGTTTTCAGTTGAGCATTCTTCTGTTTCTGCATTGTTTTCTATTTGTTCATCATGATTTTTCATCGCTTCTTCATCTAATTTTTTCTGCTTTCTTTCCATTCTGTTCCAGTTGATAAATCCATAGGCATCAAGAATAAAAAATGCAGAGAAGTTTATACATATTGGAAGATTGTCAATACTTTTAAAACAAGCAGTAGCCCAAATGATAATTAGAACTAGATCGTTAAGTGCATAGCCGATAGCATAGAATTTGCTTCTTCTTGCAGTTAAATAGGAAGCAATAAATGATGTTGCAACAGAAAATGTGCTTATTGCAAGTTGGCTTGTATTTAATTCTCTTAGAATAAAGAAAAATGCGGTTGTTATTGCTGCAGTTAATACTATGAGAAGACCATATTCTTTTAACTTAATTTGATTTACTTTAACTTCACTTTTATTTCCATTTGCAGGATGCCTAATCCAAACGATTAATGCGCAAGCAGCTATAGGTGCGCTCATACCTAAATAGGTAATCATTTCACCATATAATTTATTATTAAAAGATGCGATAGCATAGAGTGCACTAAATACTATTGTAAGTCCTTGACCGATAGGATTACCTTTGCTGACAAGTATAATCGCGGTGACGCCTATGATGGATGCAGAAAGGGTAACAGGATCTATTATTCCATCAAATGCGAATTTAGTTAAAAGTGCAGAAGTGATAATTGCAGTAAGACTAACAAAATAAATAATATATTCTGCTATTGTAATGCTCTTAAAAAGTTTTTTTGCAAAATCAAAGAATTTTTTCATAAATACACCTTTTTCTATCGTTGACAAAACGCTTTGTCTATTATACAAAGTTAAAGTAATATAAGCAAGCAATACTTTTTTCATTAGTCTAAGCATAAATATAAAAATAAATGACATAGTTTCTTATTTTCTTTAATAAATGGTATTATAAATAATAATGGAGGATATGTGATGACTGACTTTAATGAAATAATAGATCTATCTAAAGATGTAATAACAGTATTCAAAGGAAAGGAATTGGTATTGCATAATATGTTTATTTATGATGGACCTATTACTATGCAATACTTACCTTATGGTGGTGTACAATCTGTTTTTGGGGGTAATATTATAATCACAACCAAAATGGGATTTATAGCATCAAAAAATGTTACCTATGATGGAATTGATATGTCTTCTGATCAATTCATAAGTATTTTTAATGATTTAGTTAATACTATACTGCCTGATTTTTAATTATCAATAAAAATATCAGTAGTATAATTAAATTCATATATTTTTAGTTTTGATGTATCAATATTTTCTTTCTTCAAGGAAATGTAATGAATACTTGAGTTTTCATAAGTTCTGTAACAATAAGTTAAATTAGTCATATCCATACAAGAAGTGTAAATGGTGTAATGACATAATTCTTCTTTGGTGTATACAGCTCCTTTTATTAAAGTTACAGAATTAAGTATTTTAAAAAATTGAAGAATTGAATTGTTGTCATCTTCAAATTGAATTGAGTTTGATAAAAGAAATGTTGCTCGAATAAATCTAGATGGTGATGAATAATCACCGGGCAAGAATATGCTACCAACTCCTTCGCAAAAAGGACTTAGATTAGGCAAATTGTAAAATTTATTAAAAGGATGCTTTGGAGTTAATGATAGATAAAGTTTAATATTTTCGCTATGAAAAGGGAATGGGGGATTGTTCGTTAATACATTAAACATATTATCATAAACATTTAACCCTTCTTTTGTAGATTCGACTACAATGCACTCTTTTTTATCTGCTATCATCCAATGAAGATCAGCTAATGGCAGATTATCACTAAAGGGAATATCAACTAAACTCATATTAGAGAGTTTATTTTTTACATCACATATATCTTTACATGTAGCTAATACGTATAAAATAAATTCATATGGCGATACATTATTCTTATAATCTTTTTTAGGAAAGTATTTTGCACAATCAGTAAATCTTAGTCCAGTGGCACATAATCCAAATTCATTAATTCCATCTGCATATAGTGGATAGTTATCAATAACAGTTGCAGTTCCTAATACAGAATAATGGTTATGTATAATTTCTGTAGAAGAAAGTTTTATTGGATAGTTTCTAGGTGTTAAAACAATTTTTTGATTGAAACCAATAGAATTATCTAGAGTTCTTCCAAAATAGCATTTTCCATTGCTTGACCATTTTATACAAGTGCACATATTAATAGTATATATAAATAATATAATTGTATTCTTTTTTGCTTCGCCTTTTTGTGTGTTGCTCTGGTACGAGTTGGGCCAGTTCGGAAGCGT
>CAOSOP010000119.1 GCA_948525355.1 uncultured Bacilli bacterium
CCGGCATAAATTACCCCTCTATTTGGCCGGAAGTGAAGCCGCAAAAAGGCGAAGCAATAATAGAATGTTATAAAAAAACTCTAGCGAATTGACTAGAGTTTTTTAACATTTGAATTATTTTCTTTTTAGTTCTTTCTTTAATTCTTCAACTAGATATGAAAGTCTTTTAAATACTGCTTCAAATGGTGCTGGTGTAGTTAAGTCGACTCCACCAAGTTTAACTATATTCATTGGGAAGTCACTTCCACCAGCTTTTAACATAGATAAATAGTTATCTAATGCACCTGGCTTTTTGGATTTAACCATATCGTAGATTGCTAATGAACATGCGAAGCAAGTGGCATACTGATAGACATAGAAAGGTGAATGGAATAGATGAGGAATATATGCCCAGATTTCTTTTTTAAGTGGCTCTTTATCTAAATCGATATTATAGTACTCTTTATAAAGTTTAGCCATTAAGTTTTCTAATGTTGTTGCATTAATAACTTCACCTTTTAATGCGAGGTTATGTGCTTGATATTCATAATCAGCAAATAATGTTTGACGATAGAAAGTAGCAATCAAGTCATCGCATGCTGATTGAAGCATGTATAGTCTTGTTTCATGATCTAATTCTTGTTCCATTAAATAGTCTTGGAGCAATTGTTCATTAAATGTTGAGGCAATCTCTGCAACAAATATTGTATATTGTGAATTGAAAACTCCATTGTTTTCATTTGCTAACATTGTGTGAATAGAGTGACCAGCTTCATGTGCGACAGTGAAGACATCGTTAAATGATCCATTATAATTAAGTAAGATATAAGGTCCTAAATCATAGAAACCTGTTGAGTAGGCACCAGTTCTTTTGCCTTCAGTATAATAGACATCGACACGTCCTTCTTCTAAAACAGTTTTGGCTTTGTTTAAAAAGTCTGGACCAATCTTTTCTGCTGCTTTAAAGAAAAGCTCTTTAGCTTCTTCATATGTATATTTTTTTGTAGTTGAAGCTAGTTTTTGGAATCTATCATAAGTGTGGAATTCTTTTAATCCTAATTGTTTTTTCTTTAAATCATAATAATCCCAGACTATTTTTGCATTTTTATGAACTGTTTCAAGTAAAGAAAGGTAAACACTTTCTGGAATATCATTTGAACGTAAGAATGTATTTAAGATTGATGAATAGCCACGGCTCTTCATAATCGCAATATTGCTTAAAATCAAGCAATTATATATTCCAGCATATGTATTTTGATGATCCTTATATGTTTTGTATAATGCTTCAAATGCTAATCTACGATCATCTTGATTCTTTTTTCCTTCAAGGAATGTGACATAGTTTGAATGAGTAACTAGTGATTTTTCACCATCGGAAAATGTCACTTCTAAGTCCTTGTTATCGGCAACAGCGGCCATATCATACAAATTAGTAATGTTACTTCTTAAAGGTGAAAAGTTAGCTAACAACTGCTCTTCCTTTTCAGATTTAACATATGCCTGATTATTAACAAGGTTTCTTAAATAGTATGAATAGTCTTTAAATGATTCTTTTTTTGCCCACTCAAGAAGTCTATCTACACCATTAGCAAGGATTTGTGTATCAGCAAAAGAAACATTTTGAATTAACTTAGTATATAAGTCGATAGCTCTTCCATGAAGAACTTGACCATCGGTATTTTTTTGATTTTGGTCATATTTCATTGATGAATATGTGTAGATCTTTGAAATATAACAATCCACCTCTTCAAGTTTTTTAAGTAGAGCTAATACATTTTTTTCTTCATTAAGTTTTCCATTGAAAGATGAAATCTCTTCAATGAGACTTAACGATTTTGCATAGTCTTTTTCGTATGCTTCAGCATTAGCATAAATTCTGCTGAAATCCCAATTATAGTTTTGTTTCATTATTATCTCCTTTTCAAACAACTAGTTATTAGTTTATATTTTTTATTAATGATATACAAGCGATATACTGATTATTTTAGTTTATTTTTTTCATATACTTCGCTGTAGATTTCTTTAAGTCTTTTACCTATTTTATCTAATGTTTTTTCATTAACACACTCATAAGCATTATTTGCATATATGAATCTATTTTCATCATTAAGTATTTGAGGAATAGCAGTAATAAAGCCATTAATATCTTTTTCTTTATAGCAATTATACTTATTTTTTAACCATGGATCGTATACTTTTATATCACGAACTAGAATTGGTAAACTTGTTGCCATTGCTTCTAGTAGTACTATTCCTTCGGTTTCTTCACGAGAAGGGAAGAACATTAGATCTGCTGCTTGAAGTGCTCCTTTAATTATTGGTCCAGATATATATCCTGGCATAATGACATTGTCAGGTTTATTTTTTATTTCTTTTAATATTTTTCCTTGTGTTTGCCATTTGGGTTGATGTCCAAACCATATAAACTTATAATCAGGAAGTTTTTTTGCGACATTAATAAAATCATCTATTCCTTTTCTTTTAAAGAACCAACCAATACTGATTATGACTTTATCGTTGTCTTTAATTTTAAAATATTCTTTATATTCTTTAATTGCTTCTTCATTACGACTATATTCGTTTATATCTATACCATTTGATAAGTCATAAACGGGACAGCTAACAAAAGGGTAATTTGATATCAAACTCTTAGAATAAGGTGTAGGAGTTACAATGCAATCAGCTTTTGAATACATTTTTTTCAAACACTTTTGATAGTAAGGCTCTATCATTTTCCATGCTCTGAATGAGTCTTTAAAGTCTTCAAATGTAGAATGTCCATGAACAATTACTGGAATTCCTTTCTTTTTGCATTTCTTCAATACTTTCTGGCTTTTTTTAAAATAAGTATTAATATGTGCAATGTCAAAACTATCTTTAGGATTGAGCGTATATTCAATATTATTTGTACTTAGCGCAGTCATTTGATGTTTTAATGCACGACCAATTCCTGATTTTTTAAAAGTATCTTGGTCTTGAAAATATAAAAGTACTTTCATATTCACCTCTTTCAATAAATTAATGATATCATTTTTGAATAATAACATAAAGAATAATAAAAAAATAATTTCTTTGTTCGCCTTTTTGCGTGGTCTGGCCGAAGTTCTGAGGCCATTGATTTGCGGGTGGTTTTGAGGTGTTTT
>CAOSOP010000120.1 GCA_948525355.1 uncultured Bacilli bacterium
TTGGATTCTTATGGAATTCTGATAGTCAAAAGGGCTCTGGCACTACGCTTCCGAACTGGCCTCAGAACTTCGGCCAGACGTCACAAAAAGGCGAAGCAAACAACCTCTAGTACTTTCTGATTAAAACATTTAATGGAGTTGAGTAATCTTCTTTAATCTTTTCTTGAGTATATCTATTAACTAAATCTTTACCTAAAGCATTTATCATTAGTTCATCATTGGACAATTCATATAACGCTTCTTTCAAACTATGAGGCAAGTTTTCTTCAACTGAATTGGTATTATACTCTCTTCCTGGATGGTCTATGCCATCAAGTCCAGCAGCTATTATTCCTGCTAGTAAAAGATATAGATTTGCGCTATTATCTACAAATCTAATTTCAAATCTGCTCTTTTCCCTCGAAGAGGAATAAGGTATTCTAATCGCTGCTGTACGATCATTTAGTAAGCAACTGATTTTGCTTGGCGATTCCATATTACTATGTAGCCTTTCATATGAATTATTTATAGTACATGAAAAGGCACATAAAGATTTTGCATGAAACAATATTCCATCAATAAATCTTTTTGCAATAACAGATAAGTTATTTGTCTGTTCATCGATTATTAAATTCTTTCCATTCAAATCTGATAAAGAACAATTCAAATGCATTCCAGATCCGGGTAAATCGTCAAAAGGTTTAGGTAAAAATGTCGCAATACAGCCTTCGGTTCTAGCAACTGATTTAATTATTTCTTTATATCTATATAATCTATCTGCAGAGTTCATAGCATCAGCATAAGAAAAGTTTATTTCGCATTGCCCTGGGCCAACTTCATGATGGTATGGACCTATAACATAACCTTCATTAAGTAAAGCTGTTGCTGCTTTTCTTCTAATTAACGCACTGAGATCATTTTCCTCAAAGCTAAAATAAGTTAAATTATCTATAGGTTCTAAATTTTCTTTATCGACTAAATAAAACTCAGGTTCTAATCCAACATTTAATTGATAGCCTCTGCTCATCAATATCTTCATTTGTTTTAAAAGAACATATCTAGAATCTAAAGAGTACATAGTTTTATTATCTACACCTAAACTACCATATATCTCTAATGTGCAGTCATTAGCTAATGATGCAGAAGATTCATCGATAATTATATTCATATCCGAATCATTAGCATCTCTTCCGCCAACTATCGAACTAGAATCACATTTGACTTGATTCTTCCTAATATCTTCTAAACTGGAAACTGGAAGTTCTACCGATTTTTTACAACCTAAAATATCTATAATCGACACTTTTATAAACTTAACATCATGCTTATTAATAAAAGATAAGATATCTGTAACCTTGTTCATAGCAATACCTCATACAAAAGATATGCTTAGAAAAAACTACATATACCTTATCTTTTTAGTTATTAATATAATTAATCTATTATTGGCAATCGCCAAACCAGTTTGTTTTAATAAAATCGAAGGTGTTGTTTAGATCTTCTTCATTTAATGCTGCAATAGCAAATAAATAACTAGGCATAGCTAAAGCATCTTCAGGATCAAAACTTATTAATGTACCTCTATCAAATGTACCTCTAACAATGTAATACACATCATTTACACAAACAAGTGATTTGCCATAAGCGGTTTCCATTACTGGAGCTTCTAATTTCTTTCCCATATTCTTTCACCTCTATTATTATTATAAAATAAAATGGTCTTTTAAACAACACTTGTAAAGCATTAAATACATTACAACTTTATTTATAAAGATTCATTATCATTACCGCTAATCCTAATGGTATTAAATAATAACTAAAGTAATACATCTTATCCTTTTTTATTAGTTTTAAAAATATAATTAAACTTAAATAAGTTAATATAACGACTACAACAATAGCCATAAGCAAAGGAAGGATATCAAAGTTTACTGGCTCTGATGTAGTTGAAAACTTAACCAATTCTAATGCCGCACTTCCTAAACTTACAGGCAAAAACATCAAAAATATAAATTCGCTAGCATCGCTACTTTCAAGTTTATTAAGTTTCGCACCAGTATAAGTTATTCCACTTCTAGAAATTCCAGGTAATATTCCTATCATTTGAAATAATCCAATAAAGAACGAATTGCGATATTTCAGTTCACCAAGTTTTCTTTTATTATTTTTAAGTTTAGATATAAAGATAAGTATTAAACCAGTAAATACTAAAAACATTCCAATGAAATAATCCTTAGTTAAATACTTCTCAATATAATCTTCTAAGAAAAAGCCAGCAATTCCAGCAGGAATAGATGCGATTAAAAGCATCATTACTTCCTTAAACTCCTCTTTTCCTCCTTTACGAAAAATAAACATAAAGAATCCTTTAATTAATTGCCATATTCTTTTTCTAAAGAAAAAAATAACAGCAAGTGCAGAACCTAAATGTAAAAAAATTGAGAGTGATAAATCCGTTGATAAATCCATCCTTTCAGAAACAAGCAACAAGTGTGCAGAACTAGAAATTGGAAGAATTTCAGAAATACCTTGGATAACTGCTAAAATCAAATATTTAATATAGTTTGACATAGTTTTATTCTTTCTAATCTATATAAAAATATAATAAAAAATGCATTTTAATATTACTAAATTATTATTACGGCTGTTTGTTTCGCCTTTTTGCGACGTCTGAAAATTCTCAGGCCAGCCACTTATTTCAGGGATTTTTATGGTCGTTGGTGGCGTAGTTGAGGTGTCGATTTTGTCTTCATATATCCATAATTGTCCTATAGTTTTTGAAGGACCAATATACACTTTTGGATAGTACTTTGCAGTACGATTTGCAGGACTGTAAGCATACATTTGAAGTGCTTGGTTATTGATATTTAGCAAGGAAACAACTTCTAAGTTACTTAATGGGTTGTATCCTTTATTAATCCAGAATAATAAACAAAAGTGTTGCTTTTTGTTAAAAAGATGATGCATTTTG
>CAOSOP010000121.1 GCA_948525355.1 uncultured Bacilli bacterium
CTCCCACGCCCCCTCCTCCTCCGCCTACGGCTACGGACTCGGGGGCGTGGGAGGAGGTGGAGGCGAGATACATAAAAAAAGCTATCCATAATGGATAGCCAAATGTCACAAAACTAAATAAATAAATTAAATTATAATATTTCTTTAAGACGTGCAGCTTTACCTTGTCTTTTACGAAGGAAGTAAATCTTCTTGCGACGAACTTTACCTCTTCTTTTAACAGTAATGCTGGCAATTGTTGGGGAGTTTAAAAGGAAATTTCTTTCAACTCCGATTCCGCTAGAACTCTTTCTAACGATGAAAGATTCAGATACACCACTTCCACGGCGTGAAATACAAACACCTTCAAAGACTTGTGTTCTCTCTTTACCACCTTCAATAATACGAACTGCAACTGCAACTGTATCACCGGTTGTAAACTCAGGAATATCTTTCTTCAACTGAGATTGCGTAATTTCATTAATTAAATTTGTGTTCATTTTACGTACCTCCTGTAATAACTTAATACCTCATGTTCATTCATAGTGTGACTCTATCAGCGGACCACAAGAAGTGCAAAGCACTATCAAATAAGATACCACACTAAAAAGAATAATACAAGTTTTTTCTTAACCTTTTAATCCACGAGATTGACGATCCATATCCTCAACGACAATATCATATATTTCGCCGAGAGTTGAACAATACTCTAAAAGTTTCCAAGGTTCGTTAGTATGAAAATGTATTTTAATCAATTCTTCATCACCAACAGCTAATAAGCAGTCACCTTTAAGATTTTCTGTAATGTAATCATTAATAGCATCTTCTGAAAGATTCTCACCCTCAATTAATAATTGAGTATCATATCTAAATTCAAGCATGTTTTCACCTCACTTTGTTTATTTTAACGCCAAATATATTATCTGTCAAATGATAGTACTTATTTAATCTTATATAAACTTTTATATAATAAAAATTAAAGATCGTGTAAAAAGAGAGAATGAAACAAGAAATTTACATTAAGTATAAACTTATGCTATTATATATATGTATATAACTGGAGGTTTAAATGGCAAATACAAATGACACATATGAACTGATAGAATTAATTCAAAAAATATATAACCAAGGAAGGCTTGATCCTTTTATATCATTTATCGATTCTCAAAATAGAATTCTTCTCTATTTATTAACTCACGAGAATGCACATCCTTCTGAAATAAGTGAAGAATTGAACTTTTCACGCTCTAATATTGCAAACTGCATGAAGCAACTTGAACAATTAAATTATATAGAAAGAAGCATAAACGCAGAAAATAGACGCGAGATATATGTCAATATTACTGATAAAGGAAGAGAGTATATAACTATTCAAGTTAATGAAATTTGTAAAATTTTCTCACTCTGGTTAGACATATTAGGAGATGAGTCAGAGCATTTAATCAATATTCTTCGAATATCATCTAGTGAAAGCTCTGCTACAGAAGAGTTTTATAGATTAGCTGATGAGTTAAAGAAAAATGCTCATATTGAAGGAAAGGAAGAAGAACAAGAATGAATATACTAGAAGTATCAATTGATGAAATAATTATGATTGCTATGGTTGTAATGATTGTACTATTTATTATCATAGGCGTTGTGCGAGCTAATGCCATAAGAAAGAAAAATGGTAACAATAAACCTTCAACAAATCGCATCAAAGAAATCCTTGATGAAATTGAAAAAGATACCAACGATCCTATAGAAAAAAGTAAAAGACTTAATGATATACGCAAAAACCTTATAGAAGATCCTTCTAAAGTAGTTACACCTAAGTATTCAAAGAAAAAGGAAAAAATCACGAGAGAACATGAATGTGAATTTGATGAATATCGAATTAGCAAATTAAATAGAACTTGCCCTTCCTGTCACTCCACACTAAATGGTGAGTATGATGAATGTCCTATTTGTGGAGGAAGATTAGACAATGTTTGTCCTGTGTGTGGTTTAATTAATCACCCTACAGCAATTCTATGTCAAGAGTGTCATTCAAAACTAAAAAAGAAAAAGCAAAAATATAACGATAAAAAAATCACTCATGGTAAAGGTGATGACGATTGGATGGAATTTTAAAAGTTGGCAATCGCCAACTTTTTTATTAAACAGAATAATAATCAATTAAAAAGGACTGTTCAGTTAATAAAACAGCCCTTTAAGTATTAATTAACCTTATGCAACTTTTTTGACTAAATAGTAATTATAAGCATTTGCACCAACATTTACTAATGAGCCAAATAAACTTAAAATCAATAATGCAATTGATCCTCCAGCTAATCCAACGTTGACTAGTTTTGAATACTCAGAATCTAGTTTCATTAAACCTTTAACATCATTAAGTCCCATAATAATAAGCGCAATTCCTGCAGCAACTAGAATTACAAATGTAACACCAGCTATGATATACATAGCGTTATTATTTGCAGATTTTTTTAATCTCTCTACTTTCTTTTCGCTTAGTTTTGGATCAAAGATGCTATTTTTAACTAATTCTTTAGTAGTAAGTTGCTTAATAACCATTGAGACCGCAGACAAGCATGTTCCAATCGCTAAAAGGCCTATACCTATTTGGCAAAAATCACTTACAGCTTGAGATTCAAGTCCCTTTTCAAATAAAGAAATGTCACCAACGACTATTCCCATTGTGCTAACTCTTACAACAGGAAGTGCTAAGAATAGAACTATACCTAATAATTCTAAGAAATTAGTTCCGATTATACCTATTAGGTTTATTAGTTTTCCTTTCTTAAAATACTCTTCTTTTGTCATTTATACCTCCTTAACAAAAATAATAAGTAGTTAATTCTTTTTACGCAAAAAGCTAATTAACACAACTATTGTAGCTGTTGCCCCCCCCACTTTGTCACCTAAACTTTTACGC
>CAOSOP010000122.1 GCA_948525355.1 uncultured Bacilli bacterium
ATCATTACAACAGCTATAATTGCCCAGAAAGATACTACCCAAAAGTCTATTTTGGTACTGTTCAAACCACCGCAATCAGCTGGAATTACGACCGTCAAACCGGCATAAATCACCCCTCAACCTGGCCGGAAATCAAGCCGCAAAAAGGCGAAGCCAACACAATAAGTTTACTCTTCAGTATAAGGTTTAAATGCCAATGAACCATTTATAAATTTAACTGTTTTACTTCCATTTTCTTTTTCAGGAAAAAAAGCAGTTATTTTATCTTTATCAACAGCTGTTACTTCTCCAATACCATAACTTGTAGAAATAACCTTCATTCCAACTTTAAAATTAAAGGCAGTTGTCTTTCTAGCCGCTAATCCTTGTTTATAAATATCACCTGTTGTTTCCTTTTCTCTTTGAATAGAGTTCAGTAAACTTTTAATTTCATTAACATTGTTATATGTATTAACTTTAGGTTGAGTATAATTATTTCTACCACTTGAACTATATGGATTAACAGATCTTTCACTAAGCTCTCTATAATTTTTTATTAAACCAGCCTCAGATAAAAACATTGAAGGTAAGCAGTTAGAGCCTGTCACATAATTATATCCACCGAACCATGAAGCATGTAATCTTTTTTTCGCTCTAGTAAATGCAACATAAAGCATTCTTCTTTCTTCTTCAAGCGCTTCATCTCTATTAGATAAATCAGTCAATGCATGATTAGTTGGAAACACTCCATTTACCAATCCAGTAACAAAAACTTCTTTAAATTCCAGTCCCTTTGATACATGTACAGTCATTAAATTAACTGAATTGGAATTGTCCATATCATCTTGCTGCGACATTAACATTACATTAGATAAGAACAAACTCAATTTAGTTGGAATATCTATTTCAGTTGTACCAGAATCTTTTAAAATGCTATCCAAAAGTTCTTGATCTTCTATTGGTTCAATAAAGAATGTCTTAATATTGTTAAGCAATTCAATAAGGTTCTCCATTTCTTTATCTGCACCTTTTCCATCTTTTTCCGACTTATTTTTATCATTTCTTCTAATATGTTCAATGAAACCACTTGCTTCAAAGTAATCATTTATTACCATTGAAACATCTTCTTCTTTTAATTCTGGATTAGATAATGAATATAAAGCATTTCCTAATGCTTTCTTAAATTCATCTAATGCAATAACTGTTTTGGTATTAAATCCAATACTATCTGAATCATCCACTATAGCTTGTAAATAAGATATTTGGTTTGTATCTGCATATTCTGTTAATTTTGCAACAGCTATAGGTCCCATACCACGAGTTGGTGCTTTTAAAATTCTTAGAACTGATGAATCATCACTAGGATTAATTAAAATTTTTAAATATGCCAAAGCATCTTTAATAACAGCACGGTCATAGAATCTATGACCACCAAATATTTTGTATGGTATTCTTTTAGCGCTCAAAGCCTTTTCAATAGATAGAGATAGATAGTTTGAACGGTAAATAATCGCAATATCATTATAATTAGCCATTTTAGTTAAAACTGATTCATAAATCTTACTAGCAATATACTTAGCTTCTAAATCTTGACTTGGTAAACATTTAAAATCTATATCTTCTCCAACAAGACCAGAAGCAGCAATTAAATCTTTTTTATCACGATCAATATTATGATTAATCAAACTATTAGCCGTATCAAGAATAGTTTGCGTAGATCTATAGTTTTTATTTAAAACAACTGTTTCCAAATCTTTAAAGTCATCCATTAATACATTTCTAATCAGTCTAGAATTAGCACCACGCCAAGTATAGATAGTTTGATCTGGATCACCAACAACAGTGAATAACGAATCTTCTCCTAAAAACTCTTTTATAAGTTTATACTGCAAATCATTTGTATCTTGATATTCATCGACTAATATTGCCTTGTAACGAGATTTATAACGTTCTTTCACTTCTTTATTAGTACTGATTAACTTATATGCATAGATTAAAATATCATCAAAATCTAATGTATTATTTTTTATCAACAAGTCTTGATAGGTCTGATAGAAATTAACAAATTGATCCAACGAAAGAACACTATTTTCAATATCAGCCTCTTTTACTTCTTCTGGTAACAAACCCTTACATTTAATAGAATCCAATTCACTAGTTAATGCTTGATATAAAGTAGATTTCTCACTTATATTCATTTTTTTAGAAACTTCTTTTAAAAATCTTTTTCTATCATCATCATCAGATATAGTAAAGTTTTTCGTCAGCCCTTCTAAGTGATCTATTTCAAATCTTAAAAATCTTAAGCAAAACGCATGATAAGTAGAAATATATGGCAATCCAGAAATTGGCAAACCATAAGTACAAACTAACTCCGACACTCTATCTTTCATTTCATTAGCAACTTTATTAGTAAAAGTAATTGCGACCAATTGCTTATGTGAAATATCAGTTGTAGCCAAAATATAGGCAATACGATAAGTTAATGCCCTTGTTTTGCCAGTTCCAGCACCGGCAATAATCCTCAAATGTTTTGCTTTTGAAGTAACAGCAGCTCTCTGCTGTTCATTCAAACTATCTAAAAAACTATCATTAAACATATTTAAAAGTATAACAAATATCTGCTGCCTTTAAAAGGGTAAAAAAGAAAAAATAATTATAACCTTATAAGCATTATTATGGTAGCAATATTAGCAATAAATTATGTTTTCATCTTGTGTTCGCTTCGCCTTTTTGTGGGCCTTGAAAAGCTTGCGGCCACGTCAGTTTTGGGGTAGTATTTGAGTCTAAAATCCAGTCAGTTTCACGGT
>CAOSOP010000123.1 GCA_948525355.1 uncultured Bacilli bacterium
AAAATGCATCATCTTTTTAACAAAAAGCAACACTTTTGTTTATTATTCTGTATTTTATCCGTTAAATAAAGGCTTTTATATTTTTGTTAAATCAGAATATACATCATCAAAATTAATTACTAAAAATACATTATTAATCTCTTCGTTTACCTTGTTTCTTAGTTGTGTCGATAGTTCAGATTTTTTATTCTGCCATTTAGAATTTAAAAGTAAATCAAACACTGCGTTAGTATGTGTTGGTCCTTTTACGATTCTAAAATCATGTATAGATAAGTCACTATCAATTTCTAACAAACACTTATTTACCAACTCTTTAAGTTTATGTGTATCTTCATCATCCTCCAAAATTGGATCCATATGTATTACTAAATGAATATTAAATTCCTGTCTAATAACTCTTTCAATATTATCTATCATATCATGTGTCTTCATAATATCTTCTTTTGCATTAACTTCAACATGTACTGATGAATAAATATTATCAACACCATAACAATGTACTTCTAAGTCGTGAACACCATAGACACCATCAAAAGATTTAATCTTATCCACCATTGCAACAATAGTAGCCTTTTCTATTTTTTCACCTAATAGTATTTTTATATTATCTTTTGTTAGCATAATTCCAGAATAAATAACAAACAAAGAAATAAGTATACCTATATATCCATCGATATTAACCTTCGTGAAATATCCAATTATAAGTCCAATTATCGAAAGCATCGTTGCTATAGTATCGTTTCTTGCATCTGCACCAACTGCTTTAAAAGTCATTGAGTTGATGCGATGATAAAAATTGTAATACAAAAGGCTTTGCATTACTTTAACTAATACAGCAAAAGCTAAAAGAGAACATGTGATTATTAATTCCTTTAAACCTAAAACACCTTCTGAAAAATTACCTATGTGATTAATAACATCTTTTATTGATTCGGATAATGTTAATATTCCAAGACCTATAACAACAAAAGATATGATTAAAGAAGTAATATATTCCATTCTTGCATGCCCATAAGGATGATCCTCGTCTGCAGGCTTTTTCGCCATCTTAAACCCAAAGATGGAAATAAAACAGTTGGCAAAATCAGTTAAATTGTTTAAAGCATCAGAAATAATAGACATTGAGAAGAATATAAATCCAACTACAATTTTTATAACAAACAAAATGAAGTTAGAGATTACTCCAAAAAAAGATCCTAGCAACCCATACCTTTGCCTTACTGTCGAACTTTTAGTGTTTTGATAATCTTTTACAAAACACTTTACTAATAGATTAATCATAACAACTTTTATCTAACTCTACTTAGTCCTTTACTATTTAAATAAGCTTCAAGTTCTTTGGTGTGATCACCTAAGAGCACAATATGATGATTTCCTTGAGGATTGGTTAAAAAATAAGTTACTGATTCTTTTAATCTAAGCTTAATCTGTGTTCTGCACTTAGATCTGTCATCTTGGTTTTCCAAAATATCAGCTTCGCTCAAGAAATAATGATTTAAATCAGATCCAATTTTAATTATAGTTGCTTTTCCTTCTGGTATCTCTCCTTTAATTCCTAATCCTATTCCAGATTCAAAATGTGTATCGTAAGAATACGATTTACACATAGAAAGAGGAACAGTACAGTGTGCTAGAATCATAGTATTATCATCAACATCTATAATAGATGGATTCGCTTGAAAAGATACTTGTTCCGTTATTTCTTTAACCACCATCATCGTAATTAATGCGGGAACATCACCTTCGCAAGAAGAAATGATTCCTCGATCATTTAATTTAGCTAAAGCAAGGCAAGAAGTAGTACAAGCTGTATTAAGTAAATCAAAGCAACGAACGGTTAAACCATTTAGTTCATATTTTTCAACAAGAAAATCAAATGCTTGGAGCAATTTATAAGCCTTTAACTTTTCTTTCGGATTAAAAAGAGTTTTATCAGCAACCTTTTCATCCTCAATTTTATTATATTCATCTATAAGTTCCTTTGTTTCGATAAACTTAATATCTATATTAAATCTTTTCTTTAACTCTTGGACATTTACAGTAGAAGAAATAAGCCAATCACTTGGTTTACCAATTATGCCTATAGTTCTACTAGTTGCAATTTCCTTAATTCTTTTAACAATATATTCCTTCGATCCGTGTAGAATTTCACCCTCTACACCATTCTTTTTCAAATAACTCAATATTTCAATAGAAGCTGCTAACGAATTATTCGATCCATATGTAAGAATATTTATCGGTGCTTTGAATTTAGAAAATAATTCTAAAAACTTTCCTTCACTACCACCTGATTGCACTAGAATAAAAGAAGCTGAACAATCTTGATACAATTCGCTCAAATTTACGATTCTTAATTCTAAATCAGTTCCCTCCATAATTTCTTCTAAAAAAGAAAGAGTTCTTTTTTCTAACTCATCATGCTTTAAGTCCGACTTAATTGGATATATATTTATCTTCATAATTCCCACCTCTTTTTTATTGTATCATACTTATCAATATAAGTCTTCTGTTTTATCTCGCCCCCTCCTTCCGCCAATCCTCCGAGGGAGTCTCCCCTGGAGACGACCGAGGGGGATTGGCGGATGGCGCGGGAGCGCCATACCGATATGGGCACACAGCAGTTGGATGGGATTCATTTTCTGCATGGAATGACCCAGCCTATGCTTACTCATTGGGACAGATTAATAAAGGATACAACCCATTAAGTAACTTAGAAGTTGTTTCCTTGCTAAAT
>CAOSOP010000124.1 GCA_948525355.1 uncultured Bacilli bacterium
CCGCCACCTTTGCTCGTCCCTGACGGGTCTCGCTCGGTGGCGGAATAGGAGGTGGTGGCGAGCTAATTATTAATTAAAATACTCAAACTCAAAATCATCTAAAACAACAGTTGCACCATCTTCAGCTTTCATTTCTCTTAATTTATCTTCTACTCCTATTTTATCTAAATAGGATAATAACTTCATAAATCCCTCATATTCACTGATATTGATAAGTCTATATGTTCTTATAACTCTATCACCAGTAATAATATACCTACCCTTTTCATCTCTTTTAATTTCAAATATATTTGAATCTTTAAATTTAGAAGGCTTTAATACTACTTCATCATTATCAATGTTCTCATACATATTAGCTTGTGGCGTTTTTTGTACAAGTGTATATGCTCTTTGCATTAATTTATCAACATTTTCTTTAGTAACAGTTGATATCTTAAATATTTCATACTGATCTTTATACTCATTAATGAAATTATTTAATTCAGTATCATCTTCAAGCATATCAATTTTATTTAAAGCAATAATCATAGGTCTTTTGCTCAAATCTAATTTATATGATGACAACTCTTTATTAATTAATTTAAAGTTCTCAATAGCGTTTTCTTCCGTGTTAGAAATATCAACAATATGAATAATAACTCTACATCTTTCAATGTGCCTTAAAAATGTTAATCCCAATCCTTTGCCTTTGCTTGCACCCTCAATGAGTCCAGGTAAATCCGCAACAACCATAGATCTATCTTCATCGATTTTTACAACACCTAAATTAGGTTCAAGCGTTGTAAAATGATATTCTGCAACTGCAGGTCTGGCGTTAGAAATAATTCTTAAAAGCGATGATTTACCAACACTTGGCAAACCAACAAGTCCAACATCGGCTAATAGTTTTAGTTCAAGGATAACATCCTTCTCTTCACCAGGAAGTCCATTTTCAGCAACTCTAGGTGTCCTGTGTGTGCTAGAAGCAAAGCAAGCATTTCCTCTTCCACCACGACCACCTTTTGCCGCTATATATGTCATACCTTCTTTTGATAAATCAGCTAAAGGTTTTTCATTACTATCTAAAACAACTGTTCCTATAGGAACTTCTAGAATAACATTCTTAGCATTTCTACCATACATATTTTTCGCCATGCCCTTTTCACCAGCGTCAGCTTTAATCTTATGTGCATTGCGATATTTAATTAAAGAATTAGTAGAAGTTACTGCCTTTAGAATAATCGAGCCACCTCTTCCACCATTTCCACCATTTGGACCACCAAACTCAACATATTTCTCGTGCCTAAAAGAAATGGATCCATCACCACCCTTACCAGCAACAAGAGTTAACTTAACTCGATCAACAAACATAACTTCACCTCGTAAAAAGCCTCAGCAAATACTGAGGCTAAATAAATTCATATTCTTATTTTGCAATTGGATAGACAGATACTTGTTTTCTACCATTCTTCAATGTTTCGTACTTTACGACACCATCGATTAAAGCGAATAAAGTATCATCACCACCACGACCAGTATTGACACCTGGATGCATTCTCGTACCTCTTTGACGATAAATGATAGATCCACAATGGCAAGTTTGGCCATCAGATAATTTTGCACCTAAACGTTTAGATTCAGAATCACGGCCGTTCTTTGTAGAACCGACACCCTTTTTAGAAGCAAATAACTGTAAGTCTAGAACAAATCTCATATTCCACCTTCCTCTTTAATTTTAATAAACGATGCATACGTTTCTTCAATTGTTTTAAGTTGAATGACCATAGTATTTAAAACTATACAATCACTTTCAGATAATTCACCTATAGACTCTATACTACCAAATCCTTTGTCATAACTAATTTTAAACAAGTCAGGATTACTAATGGCATTTAAGCCTCCAATAAATATTGCTGATGCAGCAGCGCATACAATATCTTTTCCTTCCTCATCATAACCAGAATGACCAGATATTTTTATAAGCCTAGTTTTATGCTTATTATCGTACTCAACTAATACTGATATCATTATGCATTAATAGCTTCGATTGTAACTCTTGTATAAGGTTGACGATGACCGTGCTTACGACGATAATTCGCTTTTGCCTTGTACTTGAAGACAACAATCTTCTTGCTTTTTCCATTCTTAGTGACTTTTCCTTTAACAGTAGCACCTTTGACGAATGGAGAACCTACTTTACTTTTTTCTCCACCGATCATTAATACTTGGTCAAAAGATACTTCATCACCTTCATTTGCATCAAGCTTTTCAACAAAGATGGTTTGTCCAACTTCGACTTTAAGTTGCTTGCCGCCAGATTGAATGATTGCGTACATTTTTACACCTCCATATTTCACTTAGACTCGCTCTAATGGTTTGCAGTTAAGCAATTTTATTAGACCATTTTAATGCGGTTGTAGCCTAGTGAAGGCCATAACGAGTAAATTTTAGCAAACATAGCATTAAATTTCAATACTTTATTTTATATTTATATAAAAATATATATAGTCTCGCCCCCCCCTCCTATCGCACCCCCGAGTCCGCAGCCCCAGG
>CAOSOP010000125.1 GCA_948525355.1 uncultured Bacilli bacterium
CCACCCACCCCGTTTCGTCCGCTGCCAGGGGCAGCTCCCTCAACGGGGTGGGTGGCGGAGGGGGCGAGTTAGTTTCGTTTTACT
This sequence comes from uncultured Bacilli bacterium, assembly GCA_948525355.1. GTDB lineage: Bacteria > Bacillota_I > Bacilli_A > RFN20 > CAG-288 > CAG-345. The sequence goes on from CAOSOP010000125.1 coordinate 85, forward strand.
ATTAAGATATTATTAAAAAAACACCATTCTCATTTGGTGTTTCCTTTATGTTGCTAATTTTAATAATAAATAACTAAGCTTTTACTGATATGGTGGCCTCGGTCGGATTCGAACCGACACGAACTTGCGTTCGGCAGATTTTGAGTCTGCTGCGTCTACCAGCTTCGCCACGAGGCCAATCACGATGTTATTATACATAACATCGCTTTATTAATCAACAAAATATTCTTCTATTTGCCACCTTCATTTCTTGCTTGATCTAAATACATATGCAATACATGTAATAAAGAATCTTTCACTTCCGACAATGACTTGTCTAAAACATTTGTAGCTGCGGCAGTAAAATGTCCACCTCCACCAAGCTTTTCTAAGAGCAACTGACAGTTAATCGTGCCATCTGACCTCGAAGATATTTTAACTTCATTAACTGCTGTTTTACCTATTACAAAACATGCATTAACTCCTCTAATCATTAATGCCTCTCTTGCCACAATTGCAAGCATAGTAGAATCTACTATATCATTTTCATCAGATATGCAAACAATAACTCCATAATATGGTGTGATAGTATTTGCCATTATCTTATTTTTAAGAGCATATTCTTCATAGTCTTCTTTTAAGAAATCATCTGCCTTTTCGTTATCTGCACCAAATGATTTTAAAATAGAAGATGCATCATATGTAGAAACTGATGTTTTTAAGCGATAATAGTTTGTATCAAGTAAAATACCACATAGCATCAAAGTTGCATATTTCTCTTCCAAATCTATTTTTGCATGGTTATATGAAATAAACTCTGCAACCAATTCACATGTAGAAGAAGCAGAAGGGTCAACACAATTGAATAAAATGTTTGAAGAAAAGTTTTCAGAACGTCTATGGTGATCAATTACCGCAACTCTTGAATTATCATCAAGAATCTTATCATATAAGAACAATGCTGGATTGCTACAATCAACTATGATGACTAATGTTCTCGGATTATAGAAATCATGTGCACCTTTAAAGTTTACAAACATACTCGCCATTTCTTTTGGTGTGAAAATGGATTTAAGAGCACGCCTAACCTTTTTCTCTATAAATTGATCTTCAAAAATAATTCTTGAATCAATATTAACATGATTTGCCATAGCTCTTATTCCTAATGCGGCACCCATGGCGTCAAAGTCAGCGTTAATATGACCCATTATTAATACATTTGAAGAATGAGAAATTAAAGTTAAAAGTGATTGAGATATCGTTCTAATTTTAACTTTATTTCTTGAAACTCTTGCCTCTGACTTTCCACCAATAAATTCCATACTCTCAGAGAATGGTGCAATAATAACTTGGTCACCACCACGAGATAAAGCAACATCAATAGCATTAGAAGCCAATTCCATCAATTCAGAATAATCTGGGAAACCATATGAAATACCAATTGATAATGTAAATCCATCATCATAAGCATTTCTAACTTTATCAATAACAGAAAACTTATCATTATATATTTCATCAAAGTTCTTTTTAGAAGTAACGATTAAATATGTATCATCCTTAACAGATCTTATCATTATATGATGATCAGTAAAATATGAAGTGATCATCTTTTTTACTGTCATTGTCATATCACTAATCTTATTATCTTCTACTGAAGAAAGAATATCAGCATAGTTATCTAAATTTACAAGACCAACAACTGGCGCTTGCTCATTAGAATATTCAAATAAAGATTCATATTCTGTAACATCTTTAAACATAAATAGATTAGTATCTTTTATAACTTTCACCTCAAAAGTATGATTTTGAAAAGAAACTTTTGTAGAACCATCATTATCTTTAAGTGATAATAAAAACTGTCTTAATGAAGGAAATACTTCGGTTATTTTTTTATCAACGAAATCAATATTATGATTTTCTAAAAACTCACTTGTCCAAATAATGTAATAATCATCATCAGTAATCATCAAACCAATTTTTCCAAAGTAATAAGCTTCTTGTACATCATTACCAATAATATCAGCAACTTTTAAGTCCGTTCTTTTTCTTAAATTAGATAATTGTTTAGAAAATTTCAAGAAAAACACAAACTGAAAAATTATCATTAAGAGTGCAAATCCAAAGGCAACAAACACATAATACTGAAAGTCTCTTAAGAAAACATAACATAAAACAGTTGCTATTATAGACAGCAACTCAACAATTGATACTATTGCAGCCGCAATTAAATTATTCTTTATTAATCTATTCATATTTTTACCCTATTAATTATTATAACACATAAATATAAATAATATATATCTATATTTTATTATAGCTCACCCCAACCTCCACCACCCACCCTATTGAGGACGTCGCCCCAGGCGACGGACGAAATGGGGTGGGTGGTGGAGTTGGGGTGCCTACCAGATATCAAGTTACTAATCGAGCGATTGTTTCAATATCACCA
>CAOSOP010000126.1 GCA_948525355.1 uncultured Bacilli bacterium
AAAAGGGTATAAATCACCCATCAAATTGGCCCCAAAACCCGTCGCAAAAAGGCGAAGCAAACACAATTTTAATTCATATTAGCCAATGGATTTAATTAATAAGCTAATAAAAATGACCGATTAAATAATAATCAGTCATTTATATAGTTTGCATATTGTTCTGTATAGAATGTACTCGTAATCGGTTCACCAGAATTAAGTGTTAACTCGAATGAAAAAGTTTCTAAACTATCAAGTTTCTTATAATAATAATTTTCATCAATAGAAACAACAATTTTAGTAGAATCTATACTTAACTCGCACTTACTGTCTTTCTTCGTAAAACTAAAAAACAATACGAAATACTTTTCTGAATCACCCTTTTCACAATAAAAAGATGAAACAAAAGAAATCGTTTTTTCACCACCAACCAAAGTAACACGATCTGTTTCAATAAATCTATCCACTCTTTCTGTTAATTTCATTGTGAAGTATTCAAAAGAAGTTAAATGCCTATCTGTCTTGTTCATTGTAGCATAAGTAATTCCAAAAGTAGTTGGAACAAGAATTAATGCAGTGAGCACTGCTGGAGCCCAAAATTTCCATTTAAACTTGTTATTATCCTTTTTCGAAATGGATTCTTCATATATATCTTCATCCGAAGTTTCGTTAAGAGCATGTTTGCTTTTAAATCTCTCAAAAGATGCTTGAGCGTCATACTCAGGTACTTTTTCATTTTTGAACAATTCTTTCATGAATTGACTATCTTTATCTATACGCTTCATATCACAATTATTATATAGTAATAAAATTAAAAATAAAAGCGTTTTATATTTTTTTGTCTATATAACCAGTTTTTTTAGACTATAAGAGAATTAAATAAACGCGCGTAAGTATAAACTTTATTTCTATAGTTTATCAATTATATACTTATCTATTGTACAATTAGTACTCTTAAACATCTATATTTAATAAAAGCTATTCCTCTAAAAAGCATTTAAAAAGGCTACTTCCGTAGCCTGTCTTTTATTAATATGTAACAAACACTGTATCAAAATAATATGTATTTATGTATTTTATATAATCTATATAAACTGGCTTGCTACTATGCATATCTGCGATTTGAAGCAATAATACAGGTGTTTTTATTTTAAAGAACCAAAATGATTCAGTTTTCTCGTAGTATCTATATCCGATGATATTCATGAAGTGATCACCCCATATATCATCACTAACACCTATAATAGGTAAGCAGGATTTATCAACTTTTGACATAATATCATTTGGTGATAAACCTCTAGCACTTTTAGCACTAAGTTTTCTTCTAGTTCTTTCTTTAACCAAACCATTTATACATTTTACAAGTTGTGAGGAAGTCGTTCCACCTGCTTTATATCCAACATTTTTAACTAACCAATCTCTTATATCAATATAAGACTCAGGATATGAGCTTCCTCTTGTTAAATCAATCAGATAACTATACTCTTTATATTTTTTAGGATTATTTAAATAATCCATGTAAAATGAATCCTGCCTTGCAGCATAATACTTTGTTGGAGAAGAACTAAACCAACTATATATAGGGTTCTCATATTTATAATATCCAAAGTGGAAAGAGTTATATAATGCAGCTAGTCCGCAATTTCCTTCTAAATTACCATTAACACTGAAGAACGAAAGCATTTCTTGCCGCGTAAACGGAGTATTATAATAATACTCATTGCTTTTAACATACTTATAGGATGATCCATAGCGCATAGTCATGTAGTAATTATAATCTCTTATTTTATATCCTTCGTTTGGTGCGGTGTAGTTTATCGTACCGTATTTTCCTTTAACTCTTTCTTCTTCGCTATACTCACTCTCTACATTAAATGGTACAAATAAATCATCACGTAGATATCCGTACTGGCTCATTGAAAAGCAAACATCAACGCCACGGGTAAAATAATCTAGTTGGCCACTACTACTTATGTCATAGATATTAAAAGAATCATCAACTAGAAGGTAACCTCTATTACCATCAAAGTCAAAGAATGTACCTTTTAATCCACTATCAACAAGATAAACATCATATTGATTTTCAATATACTTTGGATCGAAGGACATGTCTTTTGTTTCAGCTTGATATCTCTTAACAAATTTTTCTAAATCATTAGAAATAAGCTTTACTGCATTCCCTCTATTTGTACTAGTAACATAATCAGTATTGTTACTATACAAATTAGAGGAAGTTGCTCCTAAGTATGACACAATAGTGCATACAAAGATAAATTTTTTCATAACAAACACTCCTTTTCACAATTTCAGGCGGATTATTTTGGACCTATATTTTCTTTTTCTAGTTCCATACCGCCGATAAAGGAGCGAAATTTGTTTAAAAATTAAATTATTGCATTAAAAAAGACTGAAACTAATTAGTTCCAGTCTTTTATGTCTTACACAAGTTGTTTCTTATATTTTATCCGTTAAATAAAGGCTTTTATATTT
>CAOSOP010000127.1 GCA_948525355.1 uncultured Bacilli bacterium
TAGAAGTTGTTTCTTCACTTAACACGCTTAATTTAGGCTCTGTTTCGTACTGGTACTATACCACAACTAGTTTAGAAAAGTACAATCCGAGAGTCTACTTAGGTACTACTCAAGTCATTGCTTCAGGGTGGAATAGAGACTATCAACAGGGTATAACTTTACCGGAAATCTGGCCCGAAAAGACGTCGCAAAAAGGCGAAGCAAATTACGAGTTAATATTCTTGTTTAAATGTATAATTAAATTTGCTATTATATTGTTGGTTGGTAAGAGTATGAACGAATTGCAAAGAATTGAATTTGACTTATTAAAAATATTTGTGGCATTTTGCGAAAAGCATAATTTGAAGTATTATTTATCTGATGGATCTACTCTTGGTGCTATTCGTCACCAAGGATTTATTCCTTGGGATGATGATATTGATGTTTGTATGCCGAGAAAAGATTATGATAGATTTATCGAACTTGCATCAAAGGAATTTACTGGGGATGTATTTCTTCAGACGTATAAAAGTGATAAGTATTATACATATGCTTTTGCTAAATTAAGAAATTCTAATACCACATATGTTGAGACCTATTTTAAGCATTCAAAGATAAATCATGGTGTTTGGATTGATATTTTCCCTTTGGATGGATTGATGTATAAGGATACATCTAAAAGAACACTGATTAAGTATAGGTTAAAGAGAATATGGTTATATGTATACTTGTGCTACCCACGTTCAGCAATTAAGAGAGTTAGACCTTTATTCTTCTACATAGATATTTTTTATAATTTATTTATGTATTTGTTTTATTTTTTAAATGCTTGTTCTATTATGACAAAGCACATTGAAAAGAAAATGAAAAAAATTCCTTATGATGAAGCACATTTTGTAACTAATTACTTAGCTGGTATATCAACAAGAAAAATATTTACGAAAGATATTTTTGGTGAGGGCAAGAAGGTTCTTTTTGAGGGATTAGAAGTTGTTGTTCCTGAAAAATATGATGAATACCTCAAAATTCTTTATGGAGATTATATGAAATTTCCACCTAAAGAAAAGCAAGTTAGCAAACATAAAACTTCAGGATTTGATTTGAATACGCCTTATTATATTTTTAATAAAAGATATCCTAGCCCTGAAAAACTTTTGAAGAAGGCTAAAAGAAAAGCAAAATAAGTATTTTATTGATAATATTTTATATATATTGCTAGAATAATAAGTATGGAAAAAAGTATATTTAAGTTTACAGATTTTAGAAAAGCACAGGTTTTTAATTTTTTCAGATATATATCTGATGCATTGATTTTTGTTTTTCTTCCTTTGTTTTTTTCTTCATTACAATTAAGCTCGTTTGAAACTGGTACTTTGTTGGCTAGTGTTCCCATAATGGCTATTGTTGGAAATGTAGTAATGTCATTATTAGCCAAGAGTGCAAAAAGAAACATACTGCTAATTCAAATAATAATGCCTTTTGAAATAGTTTCAGCATGTATGATAGGTTTTTTTAGTAATTTTTATATTGTGCTAATTATTTCTATAATCATGAATTTTTGCAACTCATCTTTTTATTCTTTACTAGATGGTATTTGTTCACAAATCGCCTCATCAGCCAAAAAGAATTATGTCGCAATTAGAGTGTTTGGCTCTATTGCATATTTAATATCGAGCTTATTTTCTGGTTTTCTAATCGATGCTATTAATTATAAGTTTACTTTTTTATTAGCAGGAATTATCTGGCTCTTAGACTATATTCTTCTCTATTTTATTAAAGTCGATAACGAAGAAGATAAAAAGGAGAATGATAGTAATTTAACTAGTAATCCGTTTAAATCCAAAGCATTTATTGCATACACAATATTTTATATTTTTTCTATTAGCGCTTCTCACGCCTGTGATACATTCTTTTCTGTCTATGCAAAGAATATAAGAGAAGTAAATGCTAGTGTTTATGGAATATTGTATTCGACAATGATTTTAACAGAGATTATAGTAATGATAGTTACGATTTTTGTTAAGTTTAAAAAGCAATACCTTATGCTATTATTTTCAGCAATCTTTTTGTTTTTAAGAGTATTTTTACTTTGCTTTGAGCTTCCAAAAACTATCCTTTATATTGTTCCATCACTTCGTGGCATTGGATGGGGACTGCTATTAGCATATCATATTAACACTCTAAAGAAGTTCTTAAATTCCAAACAGTTGGTTAAGGCGATTTTCGTTTTGACTATAGGACTACATATCATTGTGGCTATTATTGATCAGTTTGGACCACATATTGTTGAGTTAACAGATTCTTATCAAATTCTTTTTATCATTCTTACATGTATTTCTGCTGTTGGTTTGTTTGCAATATCATTCATTAATATTTTTAACTTAGTAAAAAAGAATAATAAATGACTCACCCCCACCTCCTATCGCACCCCCGAGTCCGCTCCGCCAGGAGAAGGAC
>CAOSOP010000128.1 GCA_948525355.1 uncultured Bacilli bacterium
CTACGCTTCCGAACTGGCCTCAGAACTTCGGCCAGACGTCACAAAAAGGCGAAGCCAACACGGAAGGCAATTAGTTATAATTGTTAATAATGTATTCTCTATCTCTTGTTAATTGCTGTATTAGTTCTTCTTTTGAACTATATTTTCTTTCTGGTCTAATGAAGTCTAAGAAAAATAATTCAACTTTTTCATCATAAATATCTTCTTTAAAATCAAAAATATTTGTCTCAATGCTTTCACTCTCTAATTCGTCTAATGTAGGATGACGACCAATATTTGTCATTGATAAATATGTTTTGTCACGAAATTTTATCTTTGTTGCATAGACACCATTGCCAGGAAGGACATATTCGGTAGATAATTTGATATTTGCTGTTGGAAAGCCTAAACGATGACCATTTTGTAGTCCATAAATTATTTTACCATTTACTGCATATTCTCGATTGAGATAGTAGTTTGCTTTTTTAATATTAGAATCTTTAATTAATTTAATAATATTAGTTGTTGATATTTTTTGTTGATCGGTATTATCAATTAAAAGATTGATAACTATGACTTGTTTTTTGAAAAGTTTTTTTATAGTTTCAACATTGCCTGATAGATTTTTTCCAAATCTAAAATCATTTCCAACGATTATTGCATCAATGTTTAGATTGTTTATATAGTATTCAAAAAATTCTTCAGGAGTCAAATTTTTAAATTCATTAGTAAATCTTATATAAAGAATTTCATCAATATTATACTTTTCTTTTATGTCTTCTTTATCTTTTAAAGTCATTAATATTTTATTTGTGTTGTGATAAGATTTATCCAAATTTTCAAAAGTCAAAATTGTTTTTACGCAGTTTTTAAAAGAATTTAAACTAGAAAAGAGCATTTGATGTCCACGATGAAATCCATCAAAATTACCTATTGCTAGAACTCTTTTTTTATTATCTATAAAATTCTTTGTTAGCTCAATCATTTGCAAAACCTCTTTTGACCTTAAATATTCTATCATTGTTTCTCATATATATTGCAAGAGGTTTTTTATTAATATCTACTGCAATAAAACAATCATCTTCAATATCTTTAATTAATTGTTGACCTACAAATCTTTCATTTAGAGCAACTGTTTTAATATTCATAATGTCAAAGCATTCTAGTAATGGAACAAGTTTAATATCATCTTTACAAGATATAAAGTTTGAATTAATCGATATATTATTTATATGTGTACGGCGAAGTTCTTTTAGATGACCACATGTATTTAATTTTTCAGCAATTGTTTCGCCTAATGTTCTAATGTATGTGCCCTTAGATACAGTGCAAGAAAAATCTATTGTCTTTTCTTTTTCGTCTATACTATTGATGGTAATAGAACTAATACTTATTAATTGCGGTTTAAGATCAACATCAATGTTTTTATGTGCCAGCTTATATGCGGGAACTCCATTAATTTTTTTGGCAGAGTATTTAGGTGGAACTTGATAGGAGTTACCCAAAAGAGAAGTGAAGAGGTTATTTATTTCATTTAAGCATGGCATAATAACATTTTCATCTTTTCTAATAATGTTTCCAGTATAGTCTGCAGTATCGGTTTTTATGCCAAGCTTTAAAACGGCTTGATAAGTTTTAGAACTTTCTTCAAATATAGAGAGAAGTTTTGTGCCTTCACCAACCCCAATTATTAATAAACCAGTAGCAAAAGGATCAAGAGTTCCAAGATGACCAACATGACGACAGTTAAAAAGTTTCATCATTTCGTTATCGATTTGCCTACAAGTTTTTCCTTTTTCTTTATCTAAAAAAACAAGTCCATTATTTATATTCATTTTTATATTTACTCAAAATAGCATTAAAAGTTTCCTCAGAAATACAGTGCTCAATTTTACATGCATCTTCTTCAGCAGTAATAGGAGATACACCAATATTTATGAGGTATTTTTTTAATACTTCATGTCTTTCTAATACAGATTCAGCGACTTTTCTTCCTTTATCTAAAAGAAAGATTCTTCCTTTTTCATCTATACTAATATATCCGTCGTTCTTCAACGATTTCATTGCAATAGAAACTGACGGACGTGAAAAATGTAACTCATTTGCAATATCAATTGATTTTGCATAACCCTTTTGGTTTTGTAACATGAGTATTCTTTCAAGATAGTCTTCTTTTGATTGATGAATAGCCATATAAAAATTATATCATTTATGTCATTAAAATCAACTATATTAGTGGATATTAGATTTTGCTATTAATATAAATGTTTAATAGCCTATTTATATGTTTGCTTCGCCTTTTTGCGGCTTGATTTCCGGCCAAATTTCTGGCATTTTTATGTCGCTTCCAGCGTAGATTTGACGGTCGTAAAACCAGCCTGTAGCGATGGTTTGGTTGGTGCCTAAGTAGACTTTTGGATAGTAGTTTTCGG
>CAOSOP010000129.1 GCA_948525355.1 uncultured Bacilli bacterium
CCGGGGGAAGCGTCCTCGGAGGAGCGGTGGACGGTGGAGGCGAGTAAAAATGAATAAATATTTTATATATACAAAATATATTTATATATAGGGTTGAAGTAATCCTTTTAAAGTGTTACAATAATTAAAGTTATTTGGAGGAATAAATAATATGAATGAAAATGGAAGATATTTAATGGGTCTATACCAAGTTGCATTATTAATTGGTAACGCATTAGATTATTCAGTTATCTTGCCTATTGATGATCAAGATTTCAAAAAAGATATGGTTAATCGTTATGAGACAAGAGCTAAAGTATATGATCATTTCATTGCACCTGGTTCACCTATTGACTTCTTCTGTGAGAAGAATAAGAATACCACTTTACAAGGTGTTGAAAACGGACCTGCCGTTGGTGTAAAGATTATGGATCAATTACGTGAGTTCTCAACTGATGTTTATGGAAATAATAGAACAGAAGATTCTAACACACCTATTGTTTCTTTGGTCAGTAATGCTGAAGGAATGAAAGAAGTTAGAGTTGAATCTAGTAAAATAAACCATTTGTTTGATATGATTGCTGGATTACATCAAACAGTAGTCGATACAATTTATGGACACTTAGAGTATTTTAATTCAAACAATGTCAATGATCCTCAGCCAGAGTTTATTGATTTATTATCAACTTACGAACCATACTATGTTTCTAATTTCATGGTTTCAATTTCAATAAATATTGCTGAAAAGTTTGGTGAATATAACAATGTTGTAAAAGCTGCTATTGAAAATGCTCGTAGAAATGGTGTTGATACAAATTCTCCTTCTTTCAAATTAGAAGAAGATCCAACTATTCATTTTGTAATTTCTGAGTTAAATCAGTTATTAGGATTAGTAGCATTTGTTAAAGGAAAGATTCACTATAAGAAAGATGATGTAGAAGCCTGCTTTACAAAGTATGAAGAACAATTAGAGTATTTTAAAGGTGTTAAGCCTTTCCCAGAAGGTAAAACCACTGCTGATGTTCTCAAAGATTTCTATATGATTTTCAATAATTGTCTTTCAACATATTCCAGTCAATGGAAAGATAAACACGAAAAGATGTATGGTGATTTAGTTGAGTTTGAACGTAAAATGCGTGAAGAACTTCAAAAGAATCAACAACCTGAACAAACTGAGAAAGAATAATTAATATGGCTGGCGAAAGATTAAAAAAGGCCAAAAAAACTGAAATAGTGTTGCTTGTTATATTCGGATGCATTGCAGCATTGGGACTTATTTTAGCAGTATTAGGTATTGTAGCATTTAATCTACCAACTGTTACTAAAAATAATCCTTTATATCAAGCACAACAAAGTTTAGCAAAAGCGCTTCATATGGGAAAATTAATTGATTTCAGAATACTTGGAGCAATTATAATGGTAGTTGGAGTTGTACTTATTCTAGTTACGCTTCAACATTATGCTGCTAAGCACGATGAGATTAAAGCTAAGATTCAACGCCGTGAAGAACGTAGAAGAAATCTTATGAAAGAAATGGAAGCTCAACAAGCTAGACAAGAAAAGGCCAAAGAAGAAAATATTGCATAATAAAAAAAGACTGCTGAGTTAATATAAGCAGTCTTTTTAGTTTGTATTTAGAAATAAATCTATTTAGAATTATGATCTTTACTTTCTATTTTTTCTAAAAGTTCAACAGTTCTTTTAAGTAAGGCTTCGGTGGAATTATTATATTCTTCTTCTTTCTTTAATTCTTCCTGCTTTTTCTTTTCTGAAAGCCTTTCTTCATTGATAGCGGCGATTTCTTCTTTTGATTTACCTTCTTTTCTAAACGCTTTATATTCAGCTTTGGTTATCATTTCACCATGCTTTGGCTTTGAAAATCCTCGTGTTGCCATTATTGCTTTAAGAATGCAGAATAATACTAGTGCGATTAATAGGAAATTAATTATAGTAGCAATGAAATTACCATAATTCCATGTTAATGCATCACCAGCACCAGGCTGAGACTCAGGGTGCAGCACAATAGATAATTCCTCTAACGACTGAACATTGACCACTAATGCAAGAACGGGCATTAAAATATCATTAACCAAAGAATTGATAATTGCTGAGAATGCAGCACCTATAATGACACCAACAGCCATATCTAATACATTTCCTTTAGATATAAAGGCCTTAAAATCTTTAAAAAACTTTTTCATGTTTCCTCCTATGTTATCTATTATACTTTTTTAATCGCGCTATGTAAAATCAATTATTTCTCGCCCCACTTCCTCCCTCGCCTCCACCAGCGCCTACACCTCCGAGGGAGCTTCCCCCGGAAGCGGACGAG
>CAOSOP010000130.1 GCA_948525355.1 uncultured Bacilli bacterium
TGCCAGGGGCGATTCCCTCGGGGGCGTGGGAGGAAGTTAGGGTGAGATTGAATATATTAACAATATTAAATCAAAATCATGAATGTTATTAAACCTTTATAAATAAAAAAAGGTTCGGATTTCTCCGAACTTTGGCTATTAATTATATGGTGAACCATAAAGGACTCGAACCTTTGGCCCGCTGATTAAGAGTCAGCTGCTCTACCAACTGAGCTAATGGTCCACACATATGTTATATCATATACTTTCATCATTAGAAAATCAAGAGTATTTTTATCGTAAATTAGTGTTATTATTGTACTTAAAAACAAATTTCATAAATTGGGTATTCTTTTTTGCTAGTTTTTTTAGTATTATACTTATTATAAATGGTTAATTATGGTTTATTATGATGTAGAAGTTAGAATCCCTAAGAATTGTAGATTATTAGGAGATGATGAAAAAAGTGTATATGAAACGATACATTTAAATAGTTCTTGTGAATCAGGTGATGAAATATTTATTGGAATTGCAATTGATGAATATAAAATGCATCCTAGCAAGTTATATTTTTTATATCACCCTAGCAGTAAAGTATTTACTGATGAAGAGGTGAAAGAATACTATATAAATGCACCTGTGGAGAAAAATTTTAGCATAGGAGCAAATTTAGTTATTAGAAGTATTATTAGTAAACTTAGTATTGATACTTTTATTAATAAAGCATTTGGTACAAGTGCTGAGGTTCTTACTTGTGTTATAGAACAACTTATTCTCAGTAGAGAGTTTACAACATATTATTTTAACAATTATATAAATAGGCATTTTACTAAATTAATAGGATCTTTAACTTCGGATCGTTTGAGTTCTATTTTAGAGTTAGCATTACAACCTATGAATATAAGAAAATTTTTAGGTTTATGGTATAAAGAAAGAATTAATTCATTAGATGATAATAAATGTATAGATATTTATTTTGATTCAAATAATTTTAATATATCTAGTATTAATAAACGATATGAAAAGTATGGCCATCCATTAGGCGATAAGCTTCATCCAAAAGCTAATATTGTTTATTTTATGGACAATAAGTATAGTATGCCTTTTAATTACGAGTTTTATTATGGATCAAGCGATGATATCACACAAACGAAATCAGTTATTAAAAGTTTAAAAGAAATATCACCAGATTTAAAAGGAAGATTTGTTTTTGATAATGGATATTTTTCTGCTGAAAATATTCACTATCTCGAAACTAATAAGATTAATTTTGTTATGATGGGTGGTTTTAATAAAAAGTTTAATTATTTGAGCTATAACTATTCAAGAATAATTATAATGGCTAGCCAGAATTTGATTGGTGATAACATCTATGGTAAAAAGTTTAAGGGAAGAGTTGTTGATAACGACGATACTGAATACTATATATACCTATTTTATAATGATAAGTTTTCTTCTATTCAGTCAAAGGAATTGCTTGAACTACTTAAAGTTGCAAGGAATGATATAGTTGGTAAAATTGATTATGACAATAACATTACTAATACATATGGAAAATATTTAAAGATTAAATATGAAGAAGTAAAAACAGAACGTGGTGTTCAAAAAAGGATTATTAAAGCAGATTTAGATTATGCAAGTATAGAACAATATAAAGATATGATTGGATTTTTCTGGGCTTTTTCAACTACAGATGAACCAATGCAAAATGTTCTTAGTTTATGTTTTAAAAGAGATGAGATAGAGAAAAGTTTGTTGTATTCAAAAGAAATACCTGATTCGAACGAAATCTATTCTGATGATATAAGATTATTTAATGAGAAAACCTTTATGTCATTTCTATCACTTATAGTAGAAACCGAAGTTAAAAACATGTACAAAGATTATTTATGTAAATATATTGGTGGAAGTGTTAGATCACTATTAAACGAATTGGAAAATGTAGAAGTTGTATTTGAAAATAATAAATATATTCTTAAAAGACCATTGAATAGTAGGCAAAAATATTTATTAGATTTTGTTGGAATAACTGAAGAAGATATATTAACATCTGCTAATTCACATGCATACAGATTTGAAATGAATGATTAAGTAAAATGTTGCGTGAACTAGAAAGATATCGGGGATTTAAAAACAAATATAAGTTATTAAAATAAT
>CAOSOP010000131.1 GCA_948525355.1 uncultured Bacilli bacterium
TTCGCCTGGGGCTGCGGATTCGGGAGCGGGGTAGGCGCTGGTGGGGGTGAGCAATATTCACATTAAAAATCCAATTCACAGACTTAAGCTTTCATATGAATATGCTAAAAATATGTGTTTTTGAAAAACTACTTCTTTCCTCTTTTACACCAATCTTTCTTTTTACAGTGAGGACATTTTAGTTTGTAATATTTGGTTGGAGAACTATCGAAATTTAAAAACTGCAATACTCCATTAGTAAAAAAGACTTTAAACGGATTTGCACTGAATTTATTTCCACAATGTGAGCACTCATATATTTCTCCTTGGTAATTTAAAGGACACGCTATTAAAAAAAGGCTTATCGCAATAACAATACATATAATTGCCATAGTCCATTCTTTATCAACTAAAGAAAATATAAAAAATGCCAAACTTAAACCAATTATAATCGCAAGTACGATTAAAATAAATGTCTTTAAGTCCAATCCTTTATTCTTTTTTTTCATAATGAACAAGGCACCAACCTAATTATTATCTTTAATTCCGTTAAATTAATGATCTAAATGAGACTGGAACATATGGTGTTGGATTATAATCTTCCTTACTAGATAAAGTTCCACCACCAGTAACATTACCAAACATTTCCCCCCATCCATTATAATAGTTCAAATATTCTTGGAAATCGTTATAGTGATTATATGTATAAAAAACATGTCTCTTGCTAAAGTCAGTCAACTCATTACCATTTAGATCTGTGCGAGTATAGACAATTCTAGCAGCACCACGAGTTATTTTAGATCCATTATTATAATCTACAGCATCATATTTTGGGTCACAATCAGTGCCAGTTGTACCTATATCAATTTCATAATATTTCGTTTGGCCATTGCCTACTCCAGAAATATCAGGCAATTCAGGTTCATAAGGATAATTCGTAGTACTACCACTAAAGAATGAATTATTAAGTCTCAACCATTTTCCCCATGGGCTTGATGTAGGTTTAGCACTCTTTGATTCTGTATAGTTGCTTGGAATATCAGCAAAAGCATGAATATAAGCAGCTACATCTTCAAGTGTTGCATATGCTCCACCTTTATAAATAGTCTTAACTTCATTTCCATCACTATCTACAACAGTATAAGCTGTTTTATTAGAATTGTATAAATTGGTACTATTTTTTACATATTTATCTCCATCTATTGGTCTATTAGAATTGATTGTTGGAGCTTGGTCTTGCTCATCAATATCACCAGACATTAAATTAGCTTCAGTTCTATACTGTGCATCTTTATAACTTGTCGCAGTATAGTAATCAGAATAAAATTCGTCTTCATCAATGCTAAGATATGGATTACTTACAAAATCACTAATACTAATTACGACAGTATTAGATACTTCAGATCCATTAGCTAGCTTTGCATAAATCTCAGCCGTCCCTTCTCTTTTGGCAGTAAGGACATTACCGCTAATAGAAACACATTTAGAATTACCTTTTACAAAATAGCTATAATTAGCAGAAGTAGAAACTGTTAATGAAGCAGTTTCACCAACCTTAAGACTTTTACTTGAAACTGTTAATTCAAATGAGGCCTCTGGATCCACTGTGACTTTAACTGTTTTATTAAGTATTCCACAAGAGACCAAAATATTGGCAACTCCTGCCTTCAATGCCTTAACTAACCCAGTATCACTAACAGTGACATAGGTTCTCTCAATTTCATTTTCTATCGAATATACTATTTTATCTGTTGTATTAGTTGCCTTTGCCTGAATTTGAAAATCTTGACCAACATTTAAATGAACTTCTAAGCCACTAGTAATCTCTAATTTTGCATCACCAATTACAGTAGAATCTGGACTTGTAGTAGGTGATGTAGGAGAAGGAGTTGAGGAAGTTCCAACAAATATATCACAAGATGTTAATGGTACTAACAACGATAATATTGCTAACGCTTTGTATTTTTTCATAATACCTCCATGAATTGCATACATTGTATGCATATAATAAGATAGCAAAAAAATTTACTTTTTTCTATATCTTTTTGTTTTGCATCAGAAAAGATTATATTTCTTCGCCTTTTTGCGGCTTGATTTCCGGCCAGGTTGAGGGGTGATTTATACCCTT
>CAOSOP010000132.1 GCA_948525355.1 uncultured Bacilli bacterium
CTCCTCCTCCGCCTACGGCTACGGATTCGGGAGCGGTGTAGGAAGTGGGGGCGAGTAACTAAAAAATCAAGTGGTATTTATTTAAATAGAAAAATGTAGTATATTATAAATAAGAATTTCGGAGGATATATGAAAAAGCATTTTGTATTATTATTACCAATGTTGGTTTTGAATTCATGTGTTAAAGGAGGAGATACTACCACTAGTACACCTAATATTTCTACACCTCCAACAACTATGCCAGATAGTTCTACAGGTTCTTCTACAACTACTATACCTGAAGTATATACATTGTCTTCACATGAAGAATTTATAAAGGCTTCTAATAATGATGTTTTATATATAAAGGCACATTTAAATTATGTTACCAAAGAGTTCGGTTCTAATCATAACTACTTCTTTCAAGATTTAGATGGGGGTTATTATTGTACGGGAACGATAACTCTTGATGAAGGAAAGACTTATATTATTAAAGGTACAAAAACTTATAATAATGCAACGAAACAGCATACATTGAATGGAATATCATTAATAGCTGAGGATGAGGAAGATATTGATGTAGATATTATTGATATTAGTGATTCATTTTCTACCGAAAATATTATGAATAATTATCAAGGTGCTTTAGTTACAGTAAAAGGTTTGAAATATACAATCTCTCAAAGTTTTAATGATATAAAGAAGACATTATCGTATGCTAGAAGAGAAAATAATGCTCCATCTATACGACTAATGAATTATAGAGATTATATTGGTCAAACAAATTTTGATCAGATTAATTCTAGATTGAATAAAATAGATATTAATGCTAGTTTTGATGTCGAAAGAGCTGTATTCATGAATGATTATGGAACACCAGTTCTTGTTCTATTAGATTCTAACGATATTATAGGTGGAAAACTTAGTGATGAAGAAAAAACTTATAATCTTGTAAAAAACAATATAAAACTAAATAGGTATATAGATTCTTCAATTGCATTAGCAACATCGATTGCAGGAGAAGAAGTTGTTTGGGCATCTTCAAACGAGGCTTTAATTAATAATAGTGGTGAGATTGTTAGTGAAGTTACTGAAAATACCAATGTAAGATTAACAGCTACTATAACTTCTATAAATAGAAGTATTGAATATGATGTTATTATAATACCCCATGTAGAAGAAGTTACTTCTTCCACGATATCGCCAGATCTATTTATTTCAGAAATATATGAAGGTACTTCAAGTAATAATCATGCTATAGAATTATATAATAATACAGGTTCTGCATTAGATTTATCATCATATAAAGTTGTTCAATATGTAAATGGTGATGAAGGAGAAACGATTAGTTTGCAATTAGATGGAAATTTGGAACATGGTAAGTGTATTGTCATTTATGACAATCAAAAAATAGAAATAGCAGGCTTCACTAGTCATTTAAAGAAAATCAGTAACGAAGGAATTAGAACTATTGCAGATCAAGTGGCACATTTTAATTCTAATGACCCAATAGCTTTATATAATGGAAATGACTTAATAGATACAATTGGATATATTGGAAGATTATCAAATTTCATGAACAATGTGACTTATTATAGAAATGAGAATTCATATATTCCTGAAACATATTGGAATAGCAAAAATTGGACATATGTTAGTAATGAGAGCAATAGTACTAACTACTATGAAGATTTAGGTTATCATTCTATAGGCGCAAAATAATTAATATATCATGTAGGCTTCGCCTTTTTGCGACACTTGGCCGAAGTTCTGAGGCCAGTTCGGAAGCGTAGTTTCGATGCTGTTTTTCATGTCATATAACCAGTTATTTGAAAGGGTCTGAAGCGTACTAAAATAGACTTTTAATGCGAACATTTGTTCACAATTTGTGTTGCTATAGTAGTACATATTACGTGCTTGGTTAAAGAGATTTAGCGAAGAAGCAACTTGTAACTTGCTCAATGGATTGCTTCCTATATTGATTCAGAATAATAAACTAAAGTGTTGCTGATTTTTGAATTAATCCTTTTCTTATA
>CAOSOP010000133.1 GCA_948525355.1 uncultured Bacilli bacterium
CCTTATAAGAAAAGGATTAATTCAAAAATCAGCAACACTTTAGTTTATTATTCTGTTTTGTTCAGATGCTTAAGGAATCTCAAAAACAGTTTTCAAAAGAAATAATGGAAGATTTAGTCGAAGAGAGCAGGTTGGCATCAGAATATAGTAAACTCACAGCTTCTGCTCAAATTGAATATAAGGGAGAGGTTTTAAATCTTTCTCAACTTGGTAAATATTATGGTTCGCCAGATAGACAAGAGAGAAAGGAAGCGAGTGAATTAGCCAATGAGTTTTATGCAAAACATGATGAGGAATTAGGAACGATTTACGATAAACTTGTTCATGTTCGTGATAAAATGGCAAAGAAACTTGGCTTTGAGAACTATCTAAAACTTGGATATTTAAGACTTGGAAGACTTGATTATGATGAAAATGATGTCAGATCATATCGTGAACAAATATTAAAATATATTGTTCCATTAGCTAATAAATATCATGATATTCAAATTAAAAGAATTAAAATTGATAAGCCAGAGTATTACGATTATAGCATTAATTTCCTAGATGGTAATCCTAAACCAATGGGAACAACAGAAGAGAAGATAAAGAATGCCCAGGATTTATATGATGAAATGGACAAAGAAATAGGAAACTATTTTAGAGTTTTAGTCGATGGAAATTTATTGGACCTTGAAGCGAGAAAAGGAAAAGCATCAGGTGGATACGAATGCTATATACCAAATTTACATGCTCCATTCATTTTCTCTAACTTTAATGGAACAGATGGTGACGTTCAAGTTTTAACGCACGAATTTGGTCATGCACTTCAAGCTTTCTTAGGAAGCAAATATATTCCAGCCTATCGTTCCCCAGGTATGGAGTGTTGTGAAATGCATTCAATGTCTATGGAATATCTAACCTATCCATATTTGAATAAGATATTCGATAAAGAAAACTTAAAGAAGTATTTATTTCAACATATAATTGATGCAATATTCTTCATTCCATATGGAGTTGCAGTTGATGAATTCCAAGAATTGGTTTATAAAAACCCAGATATGAATTATATTGAAAGAAAGAAATGCTGGCGTGAAGTTGAAAAGAAATATTGCCCACATAAAGTGTACAAAGGAACATCTAAGTTCTTAGATGATGGTGGATACTTCTATCGTCAACGCCACATCTTCGAGAGCCCACTATATTATATAGACTATACTATTGCACAAGTTGTATCATTATATTTCTTAGTTAAGAGCCATGAAAATTACAAAGGTGCTATAGATCAATACTTATTCTTCTCAAGTTTGGGTGGCACATTGCCATATAAAAAGTTACTTAAAACTTCAGGAATTCCTAATCCAATGGAAGATGGTGTAATTGAAAAACTTATACCAGAAGTTGAAGCTTTAATTGCTATGTATCAAAAAAAATACGAAGAAAAGTAATAATTAAGACTTCATAGTTATATACTATGAAGTTTTTTGTTGGTTCGCTTCGCCTTTTTGCATGCCCTTTTCTGGCCAATTTTCCGGCATTTTTATGTCGCTTCCGGCGTACGTTTGACGGTCGTAAAACCAGCCTGTAGCGATGGTTTGGTTGGTGCCTATGTAGACTTTTGGGTAGTAGTTTTCAGTACAATTGGTATGGTTATAATGGTACATATGATGCCCTATATTAAGGGTGTTAAGCGTAGAAACAACTTCTAATTTACTATTGGGATTGCTTCCTAAATATAGCTGCAATAATGTATATTCAGAACCTGTTGCAGTCCAAGTTTGAAACATGCCAAATGCTCGACTCGTATACGCGTATCGGTCTGGTACACCCC
>CAOSOP010000134.1 GCA_948525355.1 uncultured Bacilli bacterium
GCCCCAACTCCTCCACCCACCCCGTTTCGTCCGCCGCCTGGAGCGGCGTCCTCAACAGGGTGGGAGGAGGAGGTTGGGGCGAGATATATTATGTGCATATTAAGATATGGATTATATATTTTACGCGAATATGAATTAGCATTGAATCTTCTAATAAACTTTTAAAACTAATATGTTTTTTTAACATCATGCATAGTATTAATTGTAAACACATTAGATATATTGTTGATTTTACTAATTAATGATATAATTAATGTGAAAAGAGGTAAAAAAATGAAAAATAAAAAGATTACTATACTAGCATTATCTGCAGCTATGTTGTCTCCATTAACTTCATGTAATAGTGAAGTTGTACCATCTCTTCCAAGTGAGGAAGAGATTACAAGTACTTTCTCTAAACTATCTAAGGGAAATGTTACTTATTATCAAAATGCAATTAATTCCACTGACATTATAGGAATTAGTGCTTCTTCTTCAAGTTCTGTTTCAGTAGCCTCATATGATGTTTCTGGAAAGCAGCTTGGTGTAATGAAGCAGGAAGTCAAAACAAGTGCTTTAGCTAATTTGGATGCAAAGTTCTTGTCAGGAGAATCTAGCGAGGACAGAACCACATTTTATGCATCAAATTTGATTGCTATTGATTATGGTTCTGTTGGTGGAAAGCAAGCTTCTGAACAATGTACTTATTATTCGCCAACGAATGGTTTGGTAGTTACAAGTGATGGAACTGTCGAAAATACTTCTGCACCAATTGAAGGAGGAGTCCTTGCTAACTATATAAGTGTATTTGCTCAAGTGAAGACTATTTTAAATAATGAGTCCTTATCTGATCAATACAAGATTATGGCTTTATTGGAGTATGTTTCAAGCATTATTAGTAATAACGGATCTACAGAACCATCTGATCCTATAGAACCAGCATTATTATCTTCAACCACAACCGATGAAGTTACTATTGACCAAGATGCGTTAGTAAAGAATATCATGATAGTTCTTTCTTATGCTTACGGATTAGGAAATGAAGGAAATGAGCCAACTGAGCAAGAAAAGGACGCTGCATTAGCAGCAATGTCTGAACTTATAAAAATGATTACAAAATCAGATTATGATTTCACAGATAAAGAGTCTGATAAAAAAGCATTATTAGCTATATTGGATAAATTATCAATCATTAATCCATTATCATGTATTCGTTTATCATTGACTTCATTTACATTAGAAGTTAACTTTAAGTATTTTGCTGAACAATTTGAAACATTATTTGATGCAACATCTGATCACTTTGTCGAACTATTCAAATCAAAATATGGTAGTGCAACAACTCTTACTGATGATGAAATAAAAACATTGATAAAAGAAATGTTCTTGAATCTATCTGATACGATTACTTCAACTTGCAAATCTTTAAAAATTCAACTTAAAGTTAGTGATAATGTAGTAAAAGGTGCAACAGTAGAAACAAAAGTATCCGTCCCAGTGTATGACCAATTAACAGGCAAAGCGAGTGGTCGCATGGATATAACAGCTAAATCAAGTCAATCATTTAGCATTGAACCTAAAGAAGTATCTGTGCCATCATATAAACAATAATTTGTTGTACATTTAATAAAAAGACTACTGTGTTTGTATAGTAGTCTTTTTGTTTGCTTCGCCTTTTTGTGTGGTCTGGCCGAAGTTCTGAGGCCATTGATTTGC
>CAOSOP010000135.1 GCA_948525355.1 uncultured Bacilli bacterium
CCCCAGGGGTCGTCGGCTCGGCGGAGCCGTAGGAGGTGGGGGCGAGTTAATAACTACCAAATAAAATTAGCTCTAGCATCTTCACCATTATCGATTAAAATATCTTGCGCTGTCATTGATTTATTAATCGTTGTAACGAAATACGCCCATTCCGCAATCTCTTCTGGCGTAGACCATTTTTTTAATAATGTTTCATTCATTACTTGATTCCATAAATCTTCATTATTTATTACGTGATCATTTAACTTAGTATACACTCCTCCTGGCGATAAACTGTTTGATGTCGCATTATATTTTGCAAGTCTTAATGCAACATTTTTCATATATGAAATCATACCGCCTTTACTTGCGACATATTCTGGAAACTCCGCACCAGTTCTACCACTAGCTGATGCTATAAATAAAACACTCTTAATTGATTTATTAAATGCATATTTTTCTGTAACTCTAATAGTTCCTTTTAAATTTATATCAATATCATGCCCAGAATCTTGCACGCCAGCATTATTAATTAGTATTTCTACATCATCAATATTTATTAGTTCATCTAAAAAAATATTTAGATGTTTATGGATATAATTCATATGCGTAATCGCACTATCTGCAATATCAAAACCAATCACCTGATGATTTTTGCTTAAAAACTTTTCGGCTATTGCCTTACCAATTCCACTGCTAGTTCCCGTTATCAACACTTTCATTTTTTATACCTCCCATCTTGTATTCAAAATATTCTCTACCTACATTATTATTTTTAAACCTTCTAGCAATTTTATATCCCGGATAAAAGAATATACCTTCACACAAAAGTTCTACTATCATCCCTGTTAGTGCACAAGTCAAGCATTGTATTACTGTCCAACCAAAGAAAAAATGACTTACTAATAATGCGAATATTAAATTATCTACAAATTGTGCAATACTTGTAGAAATATATGCTCGACAAATATAAGCTGCTAAACTATCAGGATTCTTCTTAAACATTTTTCCTATTCCAAAATTGCTCAGATTATTTAATATAGATGAAGCAACAAAAGCTATTGTACTTCCAAAAATAACATACCATGTTCCACCAAAAGTTTTATTTAACGCATTGTTAATTATTTCACCATTATCAAACGAAAATGATTCTCCCCAAGCACCAGGTATAATAGATCCAATAAATAATAGCAATGAAAAACCTAGATTGATAACTATCGCAAGAATTGTAATTTCAGTAGCAGCTTTAGGTCCAAAATGCTTTGTTAAAATATCCATTGTAAAAAAGGCAAACCATGAAACAATTATGCCACAATCAAGTGCTAGCCAATCGAAAGGAATATTTATACTCTTATTTGCTAATAAATTCATCGCAAAAACAGATATTGAAAATAATGCTATTAATATTGACGGAACTGCTTTAACTAGTAATACGAATTCTGCCCATTCTTTTTTTAAAAATTTAATCATTTTGCCTCCAAATTAGATTCTCTTGATAGAAGGCGCATAGTAAAAAAATACATCCATAGTTTTATTTATAGACAGGATGGTTTCGAACTGTCTTCTATCAACAGTCATAATTTAACAATTTTATTCATATATGTCAATAATTTGCTTCGCCTTTTTGCGGCTTCACTTCCGGCCAAATAGAGGGGTAATTTATGC
>CAOSOP010000136.1 GCA_948525355.1 uncultured Bacilli bacterium
CTCGTCCTTCGCCTGGGGCTGCGGACTCGGGGGTGCGATAGGAGGTGGAGGCGAGATATTACTTTTCCTTAAATCCACCTTCACCATTACCAATATTATTTAAATGTAAATCAACTAGTTCATCGCCAATTTCTAATGGAAGTTGTTGCATATATGAACTGCTGAGGGGTGGAATAATATTAACATCACGTGATTCTTTATATTCTTCGATGCTGTCAAACTCATCTTCATCATAATTGTTATGTATATAATTATTAACTAATTGAGTATAAAGTGTTTTACTATCGAATGATGTTATGACATGCAAACCAAACGAAGGAATTTTTACAAATTCTAAATCGCCAATATCGATAATAAACAATGCCTTAACCTTGTTTTCTTGTAAAAACTTAACTTTTTCTTCAAATGAACTATCATAAACACTTGCTAATGATAATTGTGTTATTTCACCATCTACAATATCGTAAAGCAGAAACTTTTTTGTCTCTTCTAGACTATTAGCATATGAATCATATTTATCTAGCGCAATAACTACTTTTCTCATAATAAATCACCTCTATAATTTATTATGGAAAGAATTTAATTTTTTATAATTTTATTTCAATTGAAATTGGGCAATGGTCAGAACCATAAATATCTGTATGTATCGTGCTATTAATAAGTTTTTCTCTTAGATCATTTGATATAACGAAATAGTCGATTCGCCAACCAGCATTTCTTTCGCGCGCGTTAAATCTATAACTCCACCAACTATATTCAACTTTTTCTGGGTATAAATAGCGATAAGCATCAGTAAATCCAGAATCTAATAATTCATTAAAACATGTTCTTTCTTCAATTGTGTATCCTGAACAACCCTCGTTAGCTTTGGCATTTTTTATGTCGATTGGGTTATGTGCAACATTTAAGTCACCAGCAAGGATTACTGATTTTGATTTGGATAATTTAACCAAATATTCTCTAAGCTTTTTTTCATACTCAACTCTATAAGGAAGTCTTAATAAACCATCTTGTGAATTAGGAGAGTAGACAGCTACATAGTAAAAATTATTAAACTCTAATGTGATAATTCTTCCTTCGTCATCATATTCTTTATTTTCTAGGCCGAACCAAATCGATTTTGGGTGAAGTCTAGATAAAACAGCAACACCAGAATATCCTTTTTTTACTTTGCTTACTGTATAAAAGCATTCATATCCTTCAGGTATTATAGGGAATTGCATTCCCTCAGTTAATTTTATTTCACCTAAAGAAATAATGTCAGGATCAAGGGCGTTTAAACTCTTCTCAAAATCTTTTTTTAATATAGCACGTATGCCGTTAACGTTCCATGCAACCAATTTCATATTTTCACTTCCTTTTTACTAGACATATTATAAATAAGTTTATAAATAATGCCAAACTTTTTTATTTATTGCTCGCCCCCTCCAACGCCGCCGAGGCTGCGACCCCAGGGAGCGGCCGAGGCGGCGTTGGAGG
>CAOSOP010000137.1 GCA_948525355.1 uncultured Bacilli bacterium
GAAATTTTAATGCAGCACAGTTTATTCAGTCCAAGGATAGAATACATAGAATTAATATGCCATTAGGTACAACCGCCACTTATTACTTTGTTATAAATAAAGAAACAGTAGATGAAATAATTAATGAGAGATTAAAAGTAAAAGAAGATAGAATGCTTAAAGTATTAGATTCAGATGAACTGGTTATAGGTGGAGAAGAAATAGATAATTCATCGTTTATGTCAATGGAAGATTTAGTTTCTTCTTTCAAAAAATAGGAGGAAATATGGAAATAAATAAAGTCTTATTGTTAAACAATTTATTAAGAGAAGAAGTTGAAAAATATCGTGGTTTATTTACGACTGATATTCAAAACAAACTAAAGTTTAGTGTTAGTGCAAAAAATACTAATAAAGTTGTTTTTGATAAAATAATTGATAATTCTAAAAACAAATCGAAAATTTTAGAGTTAATCGAGCAATGCAATTGTGTTATTAAGACTATTAGTTTAGAAGAGAATGATTCTTTAAGGGAATCTATTTCGCTTAAGACTTTTAAATATGATGAGATTTGTAATGAAGAATGGCAAAATTCGACTTTAAGAAAATATTTTGATAACAACATTTTTATATTTGTTGTTTTTAAAAAGGAACGCAAAATGACTAAATTAGAAAATATAAAAATTTGGAAAATGACTAGTCAAGTGTTAGAAACTGGGGTAAGAGACGTTTGGGAGCAAACTAAATCTTTAGTAAATCAAGGAAAAATTGTTAAATATATTGATAAAAGAGGAAGATATATCACATATTTTCCTACCAGTTCATACACGAAATATATACATGTTAGGCCACACGCACAAAGTAGAGAAGATACATTTACTTTACCAGTAAAAGATATAGCGACAGGAGAAACAAAATTTATGAAACATAGTTTTTGGTTGAACAGTAATTTTGTTAAAAAAATTGTTGTTAAGGATGAATTCTATGAATAAATTTAACAAAA
>CAOSOP010000138.1 GCA_948525355.1 uncultured Bacilli bacterium
CTTCGCTCGTCCCCAAGGGGCCTCGCTCGGTGTCGGTGTAGGTGGTGGGGGCGAGATTGGTAGTATTTACGCTACCAGATTATATTCAAAAAAACTATTTTGCACAAAAGCAAGTTGAATCGTGATCATCAACAATCCCTATAGCTTGTAAATATGAATATATAATTGTTGAACCAACAAATTTCATTCCTCTTTTTTGTAAATCTTTTGATATAGTATCAGAAAGATTAGATGTAGCGCGTATAATTCCATCTCTGTTTACTACTTGTTTATTATTAGAAAATCCCCATATATAATTAGAAAAAGAACCAAACTCCTTTTGAATACACATATATATTTTCGCATTATTTATCGCAGCCTTAATTTTCAATCTATTTCGTATTATTCCTTTGTTCTCAATTAATTCATTTATCTTATCATCAGAATAATTAGCAATTTTGTGATAGTCAAAATTATCAAATGCTTTTCTAAAACTTTCTCTTTTGTTTAAAACACATTCCCAAGATAATCCAGCTTGAAAACTCTCTAATAAAAGCATCTC
Organism: uncultured Bacilli bacterium; assembly: GCA_948525355.1. Classification (GTDB taxonomy): domain Bacteria; phylum Bacillota_I; class Bacilli_A; order RFN20; family CAG-288; genus CAG-345. Next base: position 542 of record CAOSOP010000138.1, read on the forward strand.
AAACAAATATGAATCATCATGGCTAGCACTTCCCCATTCTTTATCATGATAATCAATATATAACTTATTATTTAAATTAACCCAAGAACATCTTTTTATTTCACTCATAATAGCACCTACTTTTCAATCATCAAGCTAAATACTTGCAATATATTTTAACAAAACAAAGAAACAAACACCATTCAAAACATTTAATTAATAATGGCTTCGCCTTTTTTGCGAGGTCTTTTCGGGCCAGATTTCCGGTAAAGTTATACCCTGTTGATAGTCTCTATTCC
>CAOSOP010000139.1 GCA_948525355.1 uncultured Bacilli bacterium
CTTATAAGAAAAGGATTAATTCAAAAATCAGCAACACTTTAGTTTATTATTCTGTATTAATCTGTCCCAATGAGTACGAATAGACTTGATCATTCCATGGAGAGAAACTATCCCATGCCGTTGATGTAAATCCGTATCTAAGCGGAGCGGCCCCACCTCCGCCACCCACCCCGTTTCGTCCGCCGCCTGGAGCGGCGTCCTCACCAGGGTGGGTGGCGGAGGATGGGGCGAGTTATTATTATTTCCTTCTTAAAAAAGAGTTAATACTAAAAGCTAGAGAGTATAGCAAAAAATTCAAGCGAATATACATATCAAATGGTAAATTTTTCAAGCGAATAACGCATCAAAATAGGTTTTATTCCAAAAGAATAATACAAAACTTGTAACAATACTATTTGTAAAATAAGAGATTTTTAATCACTCACATTTATAATAATGTAATACAAAATAAACCATATTTATAAATATGTTATACTATTTATAGAGGATAATTATATGAAGCGATTAAAATTAATTTTGCCTAGCAAAAAGTATATACATCAGGTATTGCAATATAAAATGGATATGC